>NZ_JBQRUN010000007.1:0-248250 GCF_053485835.1 Thalassotalea fusca | reverse complement strand
TCAAAGCGCATTTTCATTCGATTCGTTACACGTGTTTTCGAATCACTAAGCTCAACAGTAAGATCGGTTGAATCAATCTTGAACGCACTTGGCTGATAGTCAGCTAAAAATCTTGGGGTAAAATCCGTCATGGAGACTCCTTGAAGTTCATCAGGCAAAAAGAAAGCCTGTTTAATAACAGGCTTTCTATAATAATGAATAAATATTAATTTAGAAAAAAACTTAGTTGTTTGTCACTAATTTTTTAATTTTAAATCCGATAAAGCCGTATACAACCGCTAAAACAGGGTTAATAAGATTAAAGAAACAGTAGAATATATATTCTAACGGGTTAACCATTAACACACTGTACATGTACGCTCCACATGTATTCCAAGGAATTAACGGCGAGGTTATCGTGCCTGAATCCTCTAAGGTACGACTTAACACCAATGGATCTAACCCACGTTTTTCATACTCTTCTTTATACATGCGACCAGGCATTACGATAGCCATATACTGGTCTGCAGTAATCAAGTTGGTTCCGATACACGTAGCAACTGTGCTGGCAATTAAACTCCCTGTAGACTTGGCAGTCGCTAGTATTGCATTAACGAACTTACGCAACATGCCTAAGTGCTCTAATACTGCGCCAAAGCTTAATGCACACATGATTAGCCAAATCGTATTTAGCATACTGGACATGCCGCCACCGCTTAACAATTGATTCAACTCTTCATTGCCAGTTTCAATTGCAACGCCATCAAAAAATGCTTTCCAAACTATTGTTACATTCGCCATTAAAGCGTCTGCATCACCTGCCAAACGCAAAATAAGCTCTTGCTGAAACAGAACAGCCCAAATTGCTCCCATCAATGCGCCTATACATACCGCTGGAAACGCTGGCATTTTCTTAATGGCCAAAACTAGTAGTACAACAAGTGGAATGAGGTTTACAACGCTTAAATCAAATTGTGCAGCTAGTTGTTCATTAAGCAAAGCAATCGAGTTAGTCGTGGCAACTGACGTTTCAGTTAAGCCTAATACTATAAAAATAATAATCGCAGTACAAATAGACGGAACAGTTGTCCACAGCATATAGCGAATATGGGCGAATAACTCACTGCCGGCAACTGCAGGCGCTAAGTTTGTTGTTTCTGATAAAGGCGAAACCTTATCACCAAAATAGGCACCTGAAATTACTGCACCAGCGGTAATTGCCGGTGATAACCCTAACCCTTGTGCAATGCCAAGTAATGCCACACCGATAGTTGCAGCAGTAGTCCAAGAGCTACCAATACTCATTGCAACTACACCACAAATAATACATGAAGCTGCATAAAACCAAGCAGGATCAAGTATCATGAGTCCATAATAAATCATCGTAGGTACTGTGCCCGATAACAACCATGTTCCGATCAGTGCACCTACAGATAATAAAATAAGAATCGCGCCTAACGACAGAGAAATACCTTTGACTATCGCCTCTTCGATAGATTTCCATGTGACACCATTCTTGATACCAATGACAATCGCTATACCCATGCTAATAAGTAACGCAATTTGGTTCGGGCCGTAAGAGGAATCAGAGCCAAACACCGACACCGCGGCTGATAGCATGATAATTAGGGCAATTACAGGGATAAACGCTTCTAGTAAGCTAGGTGATTTACTACTTGTTATATTTGTCATAAATGAACTTCAAACCTTAGGTCTGTATCATTTCGTATAGTCAATTATGTATTTCCACAAAGTAGAACATCAAATGCTCAACGTTAACGAAGTGGTATATCAAAACAGGTGAAGTATCTCACCCTAAAAACAAACTATTGTAACAATAACCCGGTTAAATTTACGATGTTATGTTACGTCGAACATGGCGACAAAGTCGCGTGTTGACCATTTATTTTATTAGTTCAATAAACTATGCGAATTGGTACGACTAATTTTATAATAGTTTTAATGTGCGGAGCATAAAATGCCGTGACTTTACCCAGAGTGCAAGTGTTTTCTTCAAACGATATTTCGCTCGCTGTTTATTTATACGGCTTACATCAAATAAATATGCACTTTGTCTCTCCTTCCCTAGTATCGCTTTACAGTTATAACTCCCAAATTTCATCGAAAAAAAAGCCCGCTTATATTGCGCGGGCTTTTTGACTATAAGTTGAATTTTATTTCTGAGCTACTTTTCCAAGAGAAACATAATCCAAAGTGATTTTGGCTGTTTCATCTAAGAATGGATCTAATTCTTCAAGCTCCTCTGGAAGGTCGTCTAATGATTTAACTGGTTCTTTACCTAACATAGCCAGACGCTCATTAGCTCGCTTTAACCGCTTAGCTTTGCTTTTCTCACGCTTCGCCTTACGTTTCTCATAGTTCAACGAAATTGAGATATCATCTTTCTCAGCCTTGTATTCAGCAATATCGTCAAGCAAGTAATTAAACTCAACATTGTCTTTGATTCGCTCTTTGTGCAACGAACTCAAATAAGTTAAATCTTTAGTAATATCTGCTAGCGGAGAATATCTTGCTCTAGGCACTTGATCCCACGGCAAGGCGTTTTCTTCTCGGCTTTCTCCCCACTCTTCTGGCTCTACCGCAGAAGGAAATGCAATATCAGGTACTACACCTTTGTGCTGAGTACTACCGCCATTTATGCGATAAAATTTAGCGATCGTGTACTGAATACTTCCCAATGGTTTTTCGTATAGATCATAAACACGACCCAATGGACGATGTTGTTGCACAGTTCCTTTGCCAAACGTTTGTTCGCCTATAATGATGCCACGACCATAATCTTGTATTGCAGCCGAAAATATTTCAGAAGCAGAGGCACTATATCGATCCACCATAACCGTTAGCGGACCATCAAAATAAGAAACGCCATCTTTATCACGATTGACCGAAATGCGATTAGCATTATCTCGAACCTGAACAACAGGTCCTTTATCAATAAACAAGCCAGTTAATAACGTTGCTTCGCTCAACGAACCGCCGCCATTACCACGTAAATCGACAATAATGCCCTCTACACCAGCATCCTGAATTTTATCAATTTCTTTCTTAACGTCGCGTGAAAGATTGTTATAAAAACTTGGGATTTTAATGACACCAAGCTTTTTACTTTGCTCATCACCAGGTTTTTCGTAATAGATTTCTGACTTCGCCGCCCTATCTTCTAGGATAATCTTGTCGCGAACGATAGATACAATTCTTATATTGCCTTCATCGCTTGATTCGCCCATCACCTGAAGACGCACTTGGCTCCCTTTCGGTCCCTTGATCAAATCAACGACATCATCTAATCGCCAACCGATAACATCCACAAAGTCTTCTTTACCTTGCGATACACCAACAATGCGATCTTTTGGCTTCAATTGCTTAGATTTGTCTGCCGGACCACCCGTGACAATACTTTGAATCACGGTGTAATCTTCTTCCGCACGCAGCACTGCGCCAATACCTTCCAAAGATAAATTCATATCCATTTGAAAGCGTTCAGCATTTCGTGGCGACAAATAAGAGGTATGCGGCTCTACGACACGCGCAAAGCTGTTCATTACTACTTGAAAAACGTCTTCACTTTCACTTTGTTTTAGACGTTTTATCGCATAGTTGTAGCGCTTTGTTAAACGATCTTGAATCGCTTCCCAATCTTTACCAGCCAACTTAAGGTTTAGCGCATCATATTTAACTTTTAATCGCCATAACTCATTAAGTTCTTCAACCGATTTAGGCCAATCGGCTTCTTCACGATCGAACACATACGCTTCGTCTTTGTCGAAATCGAATGGCTTATCGAGTAACGTAATGGCATAACGGTAACGTTCTAACCGACGCTCTAAATTTTTGTTATAAATTTCAAACGCCGTGGCCAATTTTCCTCGTGCAATCATATTGTCGAAGTCAGCAGCATATTTTTCAAAAGATTTTATATCTTCCGCTAGAAAAACATTACGATTGTAGTCAAGCTGCTTGATATAGCGCTCAAAGATTTGCTCAGACAATACGTCATTCATGTCGACGGTTTTATAGTGAGCGCGAGTAAACTGTGCAGTAATTCGTTTACTCGCTGTGGCATGCTGACTTTCAGGAACTAGATTGGGTAAAGACTTAGTTGAATCAACGTCAAAAAACGCGAAAAGAGGGGCACTTGTAATAGACAAGGATATGGCAAGTGCGATACCGCTAAATTTTTGCATGCCAGTTACTCCATATTATTCAGTAAAAATGTTCTTAATCTGTGTTTTCACAACCATACCAGAATTAAGTTGAACACTGATGTCATTGCCTGCAACCTCAGTAATAACAGCATCAATTGGGGCGTTGCCTAATTGAACTTTTACTTTATTACCAACACTTACAGAACTTGACTCTACAGGTTTAAGTTTAGCTAGATCTTTCGATTGTGCACGCTTAGTTGATTTAACCGTCTTGAACTTGCTCTTATCTTTACCTTTTGCAGAACCTTTCTCATCAGCCTTCTTACCTTTATAGGTTTTTTTAGCTGGCTTGTCTTTATTGATTTTGTTACCAAACTTTTCTTGGCTTTCTTTTAACGTTTTACTTGCGTAATCTGCTTGCTCTTGATCGATCTCAGCAACTTCCTTGCCTTCAATATCAATTCGCTGTGCACCAACTTTTACTGACTTCAAGTATCTCCAGCTACTCGTATAGTGACGCAACGCCTGACGTAGACGAGTCTTACTAACCGTTTCGTCACCTTCAAGTGCTTCAGCTAATTCCTGAAAAATACCAACTTTAAGTGGTTTTGCGGGCCCCTCTATAGAAAAACAAGCGGGGAATCGCTCAACCAAATAAGCGATAATTTCTTTTGTTGTCGTGCGTTTAGTTTCCATAATACAACTTTACTTTCTAATCTGTTAAATATTGATCACGATTGGTGAGCAAATGCTGACACCAATCAATAATATCGTCACTTTCAAGTTCAGGTAAAACATCCTGACCTATCCAGTTTTCCCATACCAACTCCAATAGTTGATGCAGTTCTTCAGGAGAAATGTCCTCTTCTGCATAATCATAAAGGGTATGATAAATTTCGTTCAGTTTTTCTGCTGCCATATCTTCCATGCCGTCCCAGTCACCTACAACAGCTTCAGAGACTAGGTAGTCATGAATAACAACAAATTCTTTCATTTACTTCAATGCCTTAAAAACATGCTTTTTCAAGCAACCTGACAATAGCTTCAAGCCCTGCCTGGTCTTCTTCATCAAATCGTTGATACTGGGTACTATCTATATCAAGTACAGCAACAACTTCACCATTCCGTCTGACTGGAATAACAATTTCAGCATTGCTGGCAGCATCACATGCAATGTGGCCAGCAAATTGATGAACATCGGCCACTAATTGCGTTGTATTTTCCGCAGCGGCTGTTCCACATACGCCCTTACCGAGAGGAATACGGATACAAGCGACCTTCCCTTGAAATGGCCCTAAAACCAATTCATCACCAACTACACGATAAAATCCCGCCCAATTCACATGCTCAAGAGCTTCAAAAAGAACAGCGCTAACGTTCGCCATATTCGCTATATTATCAGCTTCACCAGCGATTATCGCTTCAATTTGCTGTAATAATTGTTGATAGAATTCTGATTTAGTCATCCAACTAAGACCACCATAACAAAAATGCGCATAACATACCTTGATATAACAGCAAATTAAAGCATTATCGTAACATATTGATATTTATCTACGGCAAAATAGCAAAAGTGGCGATAACTTGCGCACTAATTTCTCGATCGCCATGATTTGAATTAAATCCAGTCCGCATTTCGGCCACTGCTGCGTATGATCTTGGCACATGGTAAGAGGATTCGCGTAGATTAATCAGTTGTCCTAATTTAACGTTCATGGTTTTCGCCAGTTGTTCTGCTTTGTTTCGGGCATTTAATACCGCAGCAGATAAAACTGATTGATAATGTTCTTCAGTGTCACTAAAAGACAGTTGTAGTGGTGAAATATTAGTAATGCCTATTTTTATCGCATTATCTAGCAACTTGTCGTAATACGAAAATTCAGTGAATGTAACTGTAAACGTCCGGCTCACACGAAAATAAGGCACAACGATTTCGGGCGTTTCATCAAGCTCAATATCAGTTTTCACTTTTATTTGGCTATTTACTTTTTTATTAACACGGCTGTGGTCAAAACGAGGATCTGGTTTTTCATAGATTGGTGTTAACATTAATTGGGTAGACTCAATCTGCGAGTCAGTTATGCCTAACTTCTTTAGAGACGACACCAAAAGTGTACTTTTTTTGTCAACGATAGCTTTCGCTTTACTCGCACTGGCTACCCGCTCCTCAATCGCCAGATTGATTTCATATCTGTCAGGCGTAAGTTTTATACTGGACTTGCCGATAACCTCAATACCATCTGCGCTATAACTTGACAATGCAGTTACCGATAATGATATACATAACAATAATTTAATAAACTTCATCATTTATCCTCTAGCTCTTTATCAATATAATTCGCAAACGCTTGCTTTTGCTCCGGAGTCGCTTGATGCCACCAATGCTTGAGCATAGTAAGTGAATTAATCTGAGTATTGGTGGAATTTACGGTAACTTGTTCTACTTGCTTTTCCTCAACTTTTGCAGGTTCAGTCAAATCTTTCTCGAGCGTTTTATCTACGGCAGTTTGTGTTTTCAGCACACGCTTGAATTGAACCTTTTTGTTCTTTTCATCAACCATCAAAAATTCAGGCGACTTTGCATATTCTCGAGCACGATCTTCTTGTTCAAAAATAGGCGCTTTTAAGAAAATATCTTCATCTTTCGTTAACATTAATTCGATGGTGAACGGACGCGAACTGACTTTAATGGTATCGTCTTCATCTCCGTCAAACAATTCGCGATACTGAAGTTCAATAACGTTAGTGCCGACCCAAAGTTCTAGCGATGAGGACAATGCAAAAAAACTAAAATTACGTTCTTCCCCATTGACACTTAGCGCTCTAAAATTCTCGGGCAGATGAAGCTTCGCACCATTTGCGATAAAACTCGTAAATGCGATGGCAACCACGCCAACTAGACTTAAACTGAGTCGATGTACATCCTTGAACATAGTTAATTTTTCTCTCTTTGAATAGATACAATAAAAAACCTCAATTCAGTGTAACGCTAAATTGAGGCTTTTATAAGTGATGAATTGTAATCGATTTATTTATTCGATGGGAATACGTACTAGACCTTCCATTAATACTCGTGCACTTCGACTCATGCTAACTTGTTGCACCTGCCAACGTCCTTCACTAGCGGTTGCTTGTGCACCAACCTTTAGCGTGCCTGATGGGTGTCCAAAAGTCACAGATTCACGCTGTCCACCGCCCGCAGCTTCGTTAACCAATGTACCAGGAATTGTCGCTGCTGTGCCAATCGCCACTGCAGCAGTTCCCATCATTGCATGGTGTAATTTCCCCATAGACAAAGCGCGCACGCTCAGATCAATATCTTTTACGCCAATGTCTTTACCGCTTGATGCCTGATAGCTTGCTGCAGGCGCTACAAAGGCAATCTTTGGTGTATGTTGACGTTGTTGAGCTTCTTCAATCGACGAAATCAACCCCATCTTAAGCGCGCCATAGGCCCTTATTTGCTCAAAACGTGCTAACGCATCTTCGTCGTTGTTTATTGCATCTTGTAATTCTGTACCTGTATAGCCAATATCATTAGCACGCAAGAATATTGTTGGGATACCCGCGTTAATAAACGTCGCATCAAATGTGCCAATGTTTGGTACTTCTAATGTGTCAACGAGATTGCCCGTCGGAAACATATCCCCTTCACCATCAGCCGGATCAATAAAATCTACGCGTACTTCTGCCGCAGGGAAAGTAACGCCATCAAGTTGAAAATCACCGGTTTCCTGGACTTCGTAGTTAGTTACTGGAATGTGTGCAATAATTGTCTTTTTGATGTTAGCCTGCCAAATTCGTACCTGCACCACACCATTTTCAGGTATACGTTGTGCATCAATTAAACCACTGTTTATGGCAAATGCACCAACAGCAGCTGTTAAATTGCCGCAATTACCACTCCAATCAATAAATGGTTTATCAATCGCTACTTGGCCAAATAGGTAATCAACATCATGGTCCGGAGATTGGCTCTTTGACAATATCACCGTTTTACTCGTACTAGACGTTGCCCCGCCCATTCCGTCAGTTTGTTTGCCATATGGATCGGGGCTACCAATCACACGTAGTAAAATCTTGTCGCGGATTTCGCCTGCTACCTGTGCTTCAACAGGCAAATCATTAAGATTGAAAAATACCCCTTTGCTCGTACCACCGCGCATATAAGTTGCAGGTATTTTCATTTGAGGTGCAAATGACATTAATAATATTCCTTAGAAAAAGCAGGTAACCTTTGTAGAGATTACCTGCTTAAGTTTGAAAGCAATTAGTGAGCTGAAGACTCAAGAAAGTCTTGTGCAAATCGCTGCAAAACACCACCAGCTTCATAGATCGACACTTCTTCAGCGGTATCTAGGCGGCATTTCACTGGTACCTCTACCACATCACCATTTTTGCGAGTAATAATCAGTGTTAACTGTGCCCCTGGCGTACGCTCCCCAATAACATCGTACTGCTCTGTGCCGTCGATATTATAAGTATGGCGGGTATCACCATTGATGAACTCTAAAGGTAACACGCCCATTCCCACAAGATTAGTTCTGTGAATACGTTCAAACCCTTCAGCTACAATGACTTCGACACCGGCTAAACGAACACCTTTTGCAGCCCAATCACGAGAAGACCCCTGACCATAGTCGGCACCAGCAATAATGATAAGTGGTTGTTTGCGTTCCATGTAGATCTCAATCGCT
Organism: Thalassotalea fusca; assembly: GCF_053485835.1. Classification (NCBI taxonomy): domain Bacteria; kingdom Pseudomonadati; phylum Pseudomonadota; class Gammaproteobacteria; order Alteromonadales; family Colwelliaceae; genus Thalassotalea; species Thalassotalea fusca. Next base: position 239,408 of record NZ_JBQRUN010000007.1, on the reverse strand, counting down.
TCCCACATGCGGGTCACTTTGCCTTCTGGTTCAATGCGTGCCAAAGAACCTTGCTTAACCTCACCATCTTCTATAACCATTTCGTTAAAGAGTTTAGGGTTTGCGAATGTTGCTCGTTGTGCCGTTAGGTGGTCACCACGGTGTGTTGCATACGAATTAAAGTCTTCTTCCGGCAATCCCATCTTTGCAAGATATTCACCTGCTGCACTAGAGGCCAATATAGCATTTGATGGTGATAGGTGGTCGGTTGTAATATTGTCACCTAGAACAGCTAGCGGACGCATACCTTTCATTGTACGCTCGCCTGCAAGTGCCCCTTCCCAGTATGGCGGGCGACGAATATAAGTGCTTTGTGGACGCCAATCATATAAAGGATTATTTTGTTCACCATAGTCAACGCTTAAATCGAACATTGGCTCATATACTTTACGGAAATGATCAGGCTTAACACTACTTGCCACTACTGCATCAATTTCTTCATCAGTCGGCCAAATATCTATAAGCGTAATGTCATTACCTTGCTCGTCCTGACCTAACACATCATTTTCAATATCAAATCGAATCGTGCCCGCAATCGCATACGCTACAACGAGAGGTGGTGACGCTAAAAATGCCTGCTTGGCATATGGGTGAATACGGCCATCAAAGTTACGATTACCAGACAGTACAGCCGTTGCATACAAGTCACGGTCAACCACTTCCTGCTGAATTTTAGGGTCAAGTGCTCCACTCATGCCGTTACATGTCGTACACGCAAAGCCGACAATGCCAAAGCCCAATTTTTCTAATTCAGGTAAAAGAGCTGACTCTTCAAGGTACATTTGCACCGCTTTTGAACCTGGTGCTAGCGACGTTTTTACCCATGGCTTGCGCTTCAAACCTAATTTATTGGCGTTACGTGCCAACAGACCAGCAGCAATAACGTTTCTTGGATTACTAGTGTTGGTACAACTGGTTATTGCAGCAATAATACACGCACCATCAGGCATTAGACCTTGTTCATGCTCGATATCTTTAGCAATGCCTTGTGAAACTAAATCTGTGGTAGATACACGACGATGTGGGTTTGATGGACCCGCAATGTTGCGGCCAACAGTGGATAAATCAAATGTTAATACACGCTCGTACTCGGCATTATTAAGATCATCAGCCCACAAGCCTGTAGTTTTCGCATACTGCTCTACCAATTTAATTTGTTGATCATCACGTCCCGTTAAACGAAGATAATCAATTGTTTTTTGGTCAATATAGAACATGCCAGCCGAAGCGCCGAACTCTGGGGTCATGTTAGAAATAGTCGCTCTATCGCCAAGTGTTAAATCAGCCGCACCTTCACCAAAAAACTCTAAGTAGCTCGACACCACTTTTTCATTACGCAAAAATTCTGTAATTGCTAGAACAATGTCGGTTGCAGTGATACCTGGTTGTCGTTTTCCTGTAAGTTCTACACCAATAATGTCAGGAAGGCGCATATACGAAGCGCGGCCCAACATAACACTCTCAGCTTCTAGTCCACCCACTCCAATTGCAATAACACCTAACGCATCAACATGTGGAGTATGACTATCGGTACCGACTAATGTATCAGGAAATGCGATGCCATCGCGTGCATGGATAACGGGTGACATTTTTTCCAAATTGATTTGGTGCATAATGCCGTTGCCAGGAGGGATAACATCCACATTCTTGAACGCTGTTTTTGTCCAATTAATGAAGTGAAAGCGATCTTCATTGCGTCGATCTTCAATTGCTCTGTTTTTTTCGAACGCATCCTTTTCAAAACCGCCATGTTCAACAGCTAATGAGTGATCAACGATCAACTGGGTCGGCACAACTGGATTAACTTTTGACGGATCTCCACCTTTCTTGGCGATCGCATCGCGCAAACCAGCCAAATCGACTAATGCGGTTTGTCCTAGAATGTCATGACAGACAACGCGTGCAGGGAACCAAGGAAAATCTAAATCGCGCTTACGTTCAATAATTTGTGTTAACGATGCTTCCAGTTTTTCTGGTTCACAACGTCTAACAAGGTTTTCAGCAAGTACACGAGAGGTATATGGAAGTTTTTCATAAGCACCAGGTTTAATTGCTTCGACGGCCTCTCGGGTATCATAATAATCGAGACCTGTACCTGATAAGGCTTTGCGGTATAAGGTATTCATAACTTTTCCAGAATATTGTTTGTCTGGGTGAACCAAAACCAAATGAATTAAACAATTGGTAAAGCTCACTCCTTTTATTTTGACGCTTGATAGCTAGGTAAATCAAATCGTTCAAATGAGCAGTGCATAATATAGGAATAGCGCCCACAGTGGCGCTATTCTATTATGTCTTCACAGTACGCCTATGCTACCTGTCAGCAATAGGGATCACTTTTCTTGGTTCTACACCAATGTAATCAGCACTTGGACGAATAATACGGTTATTATCACGTTGTTCCATTACATGTGCAGCCCAACCTGTTACACGCGACATTACAAATATCGGTGTAAATAGTTTAGTTGGAATTCCCATAAAGTGATAAGCCGATGCATGGAAGAAATCAGCGTTACAAAATAGCTTTTTGGTATCCCACATGAACTCTTCACAGGCGACAGAAATATCGTAAAGTGAGCTATCACCAAATTCGTGTGCTAACTTTTCTGACCAACCTTTAATGATAGCGTTACGCGGATCAGACTCGCTATATACTGCGTGACCAAAGCCCATGATCTTTTCTTTGCGCGCCAGCATTTCAGACATTTTTATCTTGGCATCTTCAGGTGAAGTGAACTTTTGGATCATATCCATTGCAGCTTCATTGGCACCACCATGTAGAGGGCCGCGAAGTGAACCAATCGCGCCAGTAACACACGAAAACATATCAGATAAAGTTGATGCACAAACACGTGCAGTGAATGTAGACGCGTTGAATTCATGTTCTGCGTATAAAATAAGTGATACGTCCATCACACGACGATGCTGGTCAGAAGGTGTCTTGCCCGTAAGTAACGCAAGGAAATGACCGCCAATTGACTCTTCATCAGTAATACAGTCAATTTCTACGCCGTCATGGCTAAAACGGTACCAGTAACACATGATGGCAGGAAACGCTGCCAATAAACGGTTTGCCGCTCGGTTTTGTTGGCTAAAATCAGTTTCAGGCTCTAAGTTACCTAAGAATGAACAACCGGTACGCATTACATCCATTGGGTGTGCATCAGCAGGAATTCGTTGTAGTACTTCTTTTAATGCTTGTGGCAGATCGCGCATGTTAACTAATTCAGCTTTGTACGCTGCTAATTGTTCTACCGTTGGTAACTCACCATTGAATAATAAATATGCAACCTCTTCAAACGTAGCATTTTCAGCTAAATCTGAAATGTCATAACCACAATAAGTTAAACCTGTACCTGACTTCCCTACAGTACATAGTTTCGTTTCGCCCGCACTTTGGCCTCTGAGGCCTGCACCACCTAATTTCTTGTCTACCATAACATTTTCCTCATATTCAACTTGTCGGAACCAAGTAGTTTCATTGTTTCAACACTTGGTACACGTTGAGATTTTTTATAAATTTTAACTATTTACTTATTCTTACCTTCAGCAAATAACGAATCTAACTTTTGCTCGTACTCGTGATAACCAAGATAATCGTATAATTCCATGCGAGTTTGCATTTGGTCGATGACTGATTTTTGATCACCTTCGGCTAATAACGTCTTATAAACCAATTCTGCGGCTTTGTTCATTGCTCTAAATGCGGACAATGGGTACAACACCATATCGCATCCCCACTCACCCAATTGCTCTTTGTTCCACAACTCAGTCTTACCAAACTCAGTAATGTTTGCCAGAATTGGAACATCCAACGCCTCAGCAAACGCACGGTAATGTTCTTCTGTTTGTACCGCTTCTGCAAAAATACCGTCAGCACCAGCAGCAACATACGCCTTAGCACGCTCGATTGCCGCCTCTAAGCCTTCTTGTGCAAATGCATCAGTTCGAGCCATGATGAAAAAGTCTTTATCAGTGCGAGCATCTACAGCCGCTTTGATACGATCAGCCATTTCTGCAACAGAAACTATTTCTTTATTCGGGCGATGACCACAACGCTTTTGCGCTACCTGATCTTCAATGTGAACGGCTGCTGCCCCCGCTTTTTCCATGTCGCGAATCGTTTTGGCTATGTTAAATGCTCCACCCCAACCTGTATCAATATCTACCATTAACGGTAGGCTAGACGCTGAAGTGATGCGCTGAACATCAGCAATAACGTCATTTAATGACGTCATGCCTAAGTCAGGTAATCCGTATGAAGCATTTGCAACTCCACCACCTGATAAATAAATTGCCTGATGACCTAGTTGTTCGGCCATCATTGCGCAATAAGCGTTAATAGTGCCAACTATTTGTAGTGGTTTATTATTCTTTAAAGCCTGACGAAATTTTGCGCCAGGGCTAAGTGTTGCAGACATATTAGTTGTCCTCTTGTTGTAAATTTTGTTGTTCCGATTGCTCGGCAATTTTCTTCTCGATATTTCTACGTGATGCGGCAATATGACGTCGCATCAACATTTCAGCCAATTCACCATCTCGATCGGCAATAGCGTCTATAATTCGGGAGTGTTCTTCAAATGCTCTAGATGCCCGTGGACTATTCATCCCAAACTGGCATCGATACATGCGCACTAAGTGGTACAATTGACCACAGAGAATATTGATGAGTTCTTGATTATGACTACCTAATATAACTTTATAGTGAAAATCTAAATCACCTTCTTCTTGATAATAGGCAGTTCCATCTTGTAATGCTTTTGCTTTGGCGTGATAAGCAAGCATATTCTTCATGTCGACAATTTCATCGTCAGTCATGTTTATAGCCGCTTGTCGACATGCCATACCTTCAAGTGCTTCACGTACGATATATATGTCTAATAATCCCTGTGTAGTGCATTCGACCACACGCGACCCAACATTAGGTTTACGTTCAATCAGGTGACATTTTTCGAGACGATTCAGCGCTTCTCTAAGTGTAGAGCGGCTAATTTGATATTGTTTGGAAAGCTCTGGCTCACTAATTTTGCTACCAGCAGGAATGACTCCCTCAACAATCGCACTTTGCATTTGGTCAAAGACACGATCTGCGGTAGTTACAGGTACCTGTTTAGTCGGATTATCAAGTGCCATATATTGTCGACAGATTAAAACTAGATAAAGGAATGGTAGCTGATAATTCTACTAAGTCAAGTTAACAACCCATAAATTGTCGACAATTTAAAGTAAATGTAATATTTGCTTGAGAACGACGTTAATTGCCATTAGCCAAAGAACCAATAGCACACTGCGATTGCGGCGCAAATCCCAGCGAAATCCGCAATTAATCCACAGCCAACAGCATGCCGAGTTTTCTTAATACCCACGGCACCAAAATAAACGGCCAATACATAGAATGTCGTTTCTGTTGATCCCTGCATAATTGACGATAATCTACCAGCAAAAGAGTCTGCTCCATAAGTATTCATCGTCTCGATCATCATAGCGCGAGCACCTGAGCCACTTAATGGTTTTAAAATAGCCGTAGGTAAAGCATCGACAAATCGAACGTCACCATTAAACAACAATACGAGGTGCCTAATTGACTCAACAACCAGCTCTAACGCTCCACTTGCTCGCAACATTCCTATTGCACAAAGCATTGCCAGTAAGTATGGAATCAGCTTTATACTGGTCTCAAAACCTTCCTTTGCTCCTTCGATAAAACTATCGTACACATTGACTCTTTTACGTTGTGCTGCACAAATAAAAAGTATGAGTGTCGACAATATAATGAAATTCCCCCATAACGAGGACTCTTGCCCTAATGCATCGGCAGATAAGCTCGCAAAGTAAAGCATAATGCTTAACATTACCGCCACTCCCACCGCAAAATACAATAAAATGACAGGTTGTAATAAGTTTATACGCTGCTTAATTGATACCGCAATGAGCCCAACTGTGGTTGATGCAAATGTCGCTAACAAAATGGGAATGAATACATCTGTAGGATTCACTGCGCCTTGTTGCGCTCGATACATGAACACTGCTATGGGAAACATCGTGACAGACGATGTATTTAGTACGAGGAATAATATTTGGGCATTAGACGCAGACTCTTTACTAGGGTTTAGTGTTTGTAGGTCTTGCATGGCTTTTAAACCAAGCGGTGTCGCTGCATTATCTAAACCGAGAAAGTTAGCTGACAGATTCATTGTCATAGAGCCAATGGCCGGATGACCTTTTGGCACTTCAGGCATTAATCGCGTAAAAAGTGGAGAGATCGCAATAGACAACTTTTCAATCAATCCTGCATGCTCCGCAATTTTCATCATCCCCAACCAAAAACTTAATATTCCAATAAGCCCGATGGCTATCTCAACAGTCACTTTGGACATTGAAAATATTGACTGGATAACAGCCTCAAAAATTAGATGATTATCCAATATCTGCCATTGATAAATCGCGGAAACAAAGGCAACGATAAAAAAACTGAGCCAAATCCGATTAAGCATTAAATAATCCTAGGGGAGTCAAAGTATTAATGATGACATACGGCTAGTGCATTTCAAAGTTATACAACAGTACCACCCTGTTCATAACCTGTGCAAAATAAGTGACTAACCCCTGAAGAACCTGTAACAAAGCTGGAGACAAACCACGGCAACAACAAAATAAACCCATATAAAACAATCAGATAAAATTAAATTCGATTTTATTGTATAAAAATTAGCAAAATGTAATCTTTACACTACACTTTATTTACTGGATTTACTTTTTAACTAAATGCTCGCAAACATATAGTTAACTAATTTAGCAAATGACAAGTTAATTAGCGCACGGCTCACCTCCTATTGAGCCATTCCCCTGAGCCCGATACTAGAAATAGTTTCGGGCCATTTTTATTGTGGGGAATTACTTCAGTACTCTATCTAGATGAAGGGAAATTAAATAACCGATTGAAGTTATCAGTAGACTGTTGTGCTATGACTTCAACAGAGGTTCCTCTTACACTTGCCAAAAACTTAGCTACATCTGCAACATAGGCTGGTTGATTTTGTTTTCCGCGGTGAGGAACTGGCGCTAAGTAAGGCGCATCAGTTTCAATAAGAAATCTATCGCTAGGGACTTTCTTGGCAACTTCACGTAATGCGCTTGCATTTTTAAAGGTGACAATGCCGGAGAATGAAATATAAAAGCCCATTGCTATTGCTTGTTCAGCCATTTCCCAGCTTTCGGTAAAGCAATGCAATATTCCGCCAACCTCATCCGCTTGTTCATTACGTAAAATATCTAAAGTGTCTTGCTGAGCATCACGTGTATGAATAATTAAGGGCTTATTTAAACGACGGGCAACACTTACGTGCTTCTTGAAAGAATCGAGTTGCAGTGCTTTAGTTTCAGGTGCATAGAAATAATCTAAGCCAGTTTCACCGATTGCAATAACTCTTGGGTGTTGCGCTAACTCATAAAGATGTTCACTGTCTATCGCATCTTCTTGGTTCAATGGGTGAGCCCCACAGGACAGTGACACATTTTCAAACTCATGTGTTTTTTCCACCATGCTAGGGAATTCTTTTAACGTAACACTCACACACAGCATATGTGAAACTTTTGCCTGTTCGGCATTCTTAACAACTTGTGCAATATCGCCATTAAACTCTTCCAGATCAAGGCGATCTAAATGGCAATGAGAATCTATAAACAAAACAACTCCAATTTACATAGTCAAGGTAGGATCAGATGAACTTAGCAACCTGCCTATCGACTTTTCTATTTGATTTCTAACGTTATCAGGATCTTCAACAAAACTAATACCTATACCTGCAGGTGTTCCATTTTGTGCCCCAACAGGTGTAAGCCACACTATTTTACCCTGTATCTCACTGGCTTCCAACGAGTCAGGTAAAGTTACCTGCAATAACACCTCATGTCCAAGCTCGTAGGAATCGGTTGTGCGAATAAACAATCCACCATTTTTTAAAAAAGGCATATAAGCTTGATAAAGGTCTCTATCTGTAACAAATTCTAAATATAAATTTTCCATAACTATTTTATCTCATTTGATTTTGTTCAATTAATGCCTGTATCTCAATCAAGTATGACTCAAAAATCATTTGTCTGTTGGCTTGAGGTTGCTCATTTAAGATCCATAGCTTTTCTAATAAGCATTTATTTATTTGCCATATTGTGTGATCAGAAAGAATAACCTTTTCAATATCTGCACCTTCAAAGCGAGTATTAGCGTTCAGCCATTGACCACGATTTCTCATCAAGTCTACGATCACTTGCTCGCTCCAGCGCAAGTCAAAAAGATTATCAGACATAAGCTTCATCAATTCTAATCGATTACCTTGATTAAACAAAAATGACGTGAATCCACGATAGAAAGCTTCAAAAAGTTCTCGCGTTTCAATAGATGACAAGAACGACATGTGTGATGCATGGCTATACTCATTAACTAATGACGTATCGCCAAGATGAGCCAATGATTCTACACCCGTTGGCCTAATAGGCACCACATGTAATCGACTCATAATAGTCGGTAGCAGACGCTCAGTTTCGTTAGTTACCAAGACGATAAAGCTGTTATTTGTTGGTTCTTCGAGCGTCTTTAGCAAAGCGTTAGCTGCGGCAACCGTCATTTTATCTGCATCAGTAACCGTCGCAACCTGAGCACCACTAAACTGTGCTGTTTTTTCAAAGAAATGTGAAACTTTCCTAATAACATCAACACCGTGAGTACCGTTTTCTGGGAATAAGTTCAACGCATCGGGATGTGAACTGTTTCCATACAATTGACAGGATTTACATTGACCACAAGCAATCATTACATCGTCATTTGCATCATAGTGTACTGCACTGCATAACAATACACTCGTCAACCACCGCATAACATCTTCAGCTCCTAGTGCTAAACTACCTTCTAACAAAATCGCGTGTGGTAATTTTGCCTGCTGAATCTGTTTGCTTAGCTGTTTCTTTACTGGTAATAACCATGAGTTCATGTGTATGCCACTTTAAATACGATAAACTTTAGTAAACCAACACGACTTTCTGCATTGGTGAATAATTTCTTGTTATTTTGTTTTCTGCAAATACCTTTGCAATGCTTCATTGTGCGCTTGTAAATTGGTGCTAAACACGTGTCGACCATTTCCATCACTGACAAAATACAAAAAGTCTGAGATTTCTGGATCAACGGCTGCTTTAAGTGCCTCAAGCCCAGGCATAGCAATAGGAGTTGGCGGTAACCCTTTTATTTTATAGGTATTATAGGCATTTACATCGTTTAAATGACTACGTTTAATGTCACCTTGATATTCGTCTCTTACACCGTATATAACCGTTGGATCTGTTTGTAATCGCATTTTCTTATTTAATCGATTAATAAATACAGAACTAATGCGACGATATTCGGATTTATCTGCCGATTCCTTTTCAATAATAGACGCCAGTATCAACGCCTCATAATCACTATTAAGTGGCAATCCCAATTCTCTTTGTTGCCAAACTTTTGTCAACTCTTGGTTCATTCGTTGGTACGCGCGCTTAAGTATGGCGATATCAGTCGTATTATCAGTGAATGCATAAGTATCTGGGAAAAACATGCCTTCTGGATGCAAGTTTTCAATACCTATCGCTCTTGCAATATCGGCGTAGTGATGACTTTCTACTTTTTGTTGGATATTTGGGTGCTCGGCTATGATCTTAAGCCAGTCGGACAGACGAGTACCTTCTACAAAAGTAATATAGAACTGGTGCTCATCGCCTTTGTTCATCATGTTAAGTACTTCACCTACATTATGGTTCGGTAAAATTTGATAAGTCCCTGCTTTAATTTGGGCTAAGGTTGGATATAAGCGTACATAGTTTCTCAACCAGAATCGTTCACTGATGATATTTTGTTCTACCAATTGCTTACTGATCTGATTAAAACTGCTGCCCTTTGAAATCTTAAATAATTTAGGCTGAGAAACGAGAACTGGTTCTCGTACGACCTGATGGGTTAAAAATAGTAAGATACCCGCCATACTCACTATTAACAGTAAGCAACTTAAAAAGACAAGTTTAATCTGTTTACTATTAGTTTGCATAACGTTCAAACCTATTGATAATGTCTCTAACAGGTGCCATATCTAATGACTGTCCTTGAAATGTTGCCACAGGCACTACCTGCATAACCGAGTTGCAAACAAACATCGACATTGCACCGGAAAGCACGTTTATTCTTGAGTTAACTAATTTAACATCAGGTAATAGATTCATTAGCTTACTTCTCATAACCCCCGCGATACCAGCGCCAGTTATGCTTGGAGTGAACCACTGTTGTCCGTCGAACCAAAAGACATTGCTGCAACTCGCTTCGACAATAAAACCCTGAAGATCTGTAACCAGCAATTCCTGCTCGTATCTAGTGTCTAGTTCGCGTCTAATGAGTACTTGTTCTAAGCGATTTAAATGTTTAATCCCCGCAAGCGCCGGGTTATCACCCAATTGAAAGGTTGCAACACCTAAAGATATGCCATTACGTTTCCAATCAACATAATGAGCAACAGTATCATACACAAAAACATAAACATTAGGCTGCGCGTTTTCATCTCTGGCATATCCACGCCCACCACTACCAGCGGTAATTACTATTTTTAATACGCCCTCGTCAAAACTGGCGGCAACGCTTTTTACATAGATAGCAAGCTTTTGCCACTCAACATTTCCCAAAAACAAGGCTTCATTTCCGTGTTGTAAACGCTCAAGATGTGCGTGTAGAAATTGAATCTGTCCTTTGTGGATTCTAGCGGTAGTAAAGTGACCATCCCCGTAAGAAAATCCTCGCTCTTGCGAGTTTACGTGAGATATTTCTTGAAAATTAAGCGAACTAAAGCGCATATAAACGACTATTAGAAATGAAAAAACCTGAATACTTTAACATAGTATTCAGGTTTATTAACTGCGCTTCAAGCAATTTATCGTCTTAATTGATGATAATTAAGCGACTAAATTTTCTTAAATAGCAATGAGCCGTTTGTGCCACCAAACCCAAACGAGTTACATAAAGCAAACTCAAGTGACGCATCACGACCAGTATGAGCAACATAATCGAGATCGCACCCTTCATCTGGGTTATCCAAGTTAATTGTTGGAGGCACCTGACCATTCACTAGTGCTTGTATCGTGAATATCGCTTCTACCGATCCAGCAGCCCCTAATAAGTGACCTGTCATCGATTTAGTAGAGCCCACCATTAACTTGTGCGCATGATCACCAAAAATAGATTTCACCGCATTAGTTTCTGCAATATCACCCGCAGGCGTTGAAGTGCCATGCGCATTAATATAACCAATTTTGGTTAAATCAACTTTTGCGTCGTTAATGGCATTTTTCATAGACTGTGCAGCGCCTGCGCCATCAGACGGAGGTGATGTCATATGGTATGCATCACCACTCATTCCGAATCCGACAAGCTCAGCATAAATTTTAGCACCACGTGCTTTTGCTGTTTCGTATTCTTCTAATACAACAACTCCAGCACCATCACCAAGAACAAAGCCATCACGGTCTTTATCCCAAGGACGAGAAGCCTGTTGAGGCGCATCATTTCTGGTAGACAAAGCACGTGCTGCACCAAATCCACCCATACCCATAGGTGTTGACGCTTTTTCTGCACCGCCAGCAACCATTGCGTCTGCATCACCGTAAGCGATCATTCGCGCTGCATGGCCGATGTTATGCACGCCACTAGTACAGGCTGTAACAATAGTAATGTTTGGCCCTTTTAATCCGTATTTAATCGATAAATTGCCAGAAATCATGTTAATAATTGTTGAAGGCACAAAGAAAGGCGAAAGCTTTCTAGGGCCGCTTTTTAACATTTTTTCGTGATTTTCTTCAATTAAACCAAGACCACCAATGCCTGAACCAATGGCAACACCGATACGCTCGGCGTTTTCATCATTAATTTCAATGCCCGAATCTGCAATTGCCTGTGAACCAGCTGCAATACCATACTGAATGAACAAGTCCATTTTTTTGGCATCTTTTTTGGCCATATAGTCTTCAACTTGAAAACCACTAACTAAGCCAGCAAATTTGGTTGTGTAATCAGATGTATCAAAATGCTCGATATTACTAATGCCGCTTTTACCTGCCATCAAATTTTGCCAGGTAGCTTCAGGAGTATTCCCAAGTGGGCTTAACATACCAAGACCGGTAACTACAACACGCCGCATAGGATGAGTTGCCTCCGATAGATAAGAATAGAGAAAGGTATCAATGTAGCCATTAATGGCTGAATAAAGCAAATCAGGCGGTAAAGACCGCCTGATTGTTCACATTACTGGTTAGCAGTAACGTAGTCGATAGCAGCTTGAACTGTAGTGATCTTTTCTGCTTCTTCGTCTGGAATTTCTGTATCAAATTCTTCTTCTAACGCCATTACTAACTCTACTGTGTCTAGTGAGTCAGCACCTAAGTCGTCAACAAATGAAGCTTCATTTTTAACTTCGTCTTCGCTAACACCTAGTTGCTCAACAGTAATTTTTTTAACGCGTTCTTCGATAGTACTCATTTTGTTTCCTTTACTAGAAAATACAATTTTTTCAAATTGCGTGTAGTGTATTCGTCAACAGCTCACCATGCAAGCTTCTAATTTTGCTTTTTATGCTGGTCTAACCTGTTGACCATTAATATATTATGCTAAAGCACGTTGATTTATCAATAATTTTACCATTATTGATTAAACCATATACATGCCACCATTAACATGCAAAGTTTCACCAGTAATGTATGCAGCAGCGTCAGAGGCTAAAAAAGCAACAGCGCTAGCAATTTCTTCTGGCTTACCTAATCGGTTTGCAGGTACTTGTGAAAAAATACCTTCTTTTTGCTCATCCGTTAATGTTTGTGTCATATCAGTGTCAATAAAACCTGGGGCAATAGTGTTTACAGTGATACCACGTGATGCCACTTCGCGAGCCAATGATTTAGTGAACCCAATTAAGCCTGCTTTAGCCGCAGCATAATTTACCTGGCCTGCGTTGCCCATTGTGCCAACAACTGAGCCAATATTGATAATGCGACCATTACGCTTTTTCATCATTGGACGCATGACAGCTTTACTAATTTTGAAAACTGATGATAAGTTCGTGTTGATGATGTCATCCCACTCTTCATCTTTCATACGCATAAATAGGTTATCACGCGTAATACCCGCGTTGTTAACGAGAATATCTACAGTACCAAATTTTGCTTTAATTGCTTCAAACAATGCGTTAATTGACTCATCGTTAGTTACATTTAGCACTTGGCCACAACCTTCACCTAGGTATTCGCTAATTTTTTCGGCACCATGTTCAGACGTTGCGGTACCAATAACTGTAGCGCCTAGTTCCTTAAGTTGTGTAGCAATTGCTTTACCAATACCACGACTAGCACCAGTTACTAATACAACTTTTTCGTTTAAATCAAACATAACTATCCTATTCAACACACGCCAACGCTTTCTCGAGCGTTGCCTGATCATTTATTGACACACTTACTAAAGCTTTGTCGATTCGCTTCAATAAACCTTGTAATACTTTTCCAGGGCCGACTTCTAGGGCAATTTCGACACCTGACGTCGACATTTTTTGCACGCTTTCAGTCCAACGCACTGGACTATATAACTGTTTAACTAACGCTTGTTTAATTGCATGTGCATCGCTTTCAATCGCAACATCGACATTATTGATAACAGGAATTTGTGGTGCATTAAATGTAATCGCATCAAGCTCATTAGCTAATTTATCCGCAGCATCTTTCATTAATGCGCAATGTGAAGGAACACTTACTGGTAAAGGTAATACTCTTTTAGCACCTGCCTCTTTACACAGCTCTCCAGCTCTTTCAACAGCATCCTTGTGTCCTGCGATGACCACCTGACCAGGTGAGTTAAAGTTAACCGCAGATACAACTTGGTCGCCCGCTGCTTCACCACATGCTTTTACGATATCGTCATCTGCAAGTCCAATGACTGCGGCCATGGCACCTACACCTTCTGGTACAGATGCTTGCATCAATTCGCCACGTTTCTCAACTAGGACGACGGCATCTTCTAGAGAAAGTACGCCAGCACATACTAATGCTGAATACTCACCTAAGCTATGTCCGGCAAGTACACTAGGCTTTGCTGACGAAGAACCTTGCCATAATTCCCATAATGCTACACTTGCTGTAAGTAACGCCGGTTGGGTGTAGTTAGTTTGATTTAGCTTTTCTACTGGCCCATCTTGAATTAACGCCCATAAATCATACCCAAGCGCATCAGAAGCGCGCTTAAATACATTTCTTACGACGTCGTTTTCTGAGAATTCACTTAACATTCCAAGTGTTTGAGAACCTTGACCCGGAAAAATAAAGGCTAAATTTTCTTGCATGTATTTTCCTAATTTATTTGTTTGTCATGTCACGACCATATTCACTACATCGCAACACATAAATTTAATTGTTAGGAGACTGTCTGTTTATTAACGAATTACGTTGGTTAGTCCTTTTTCTAAAGAACATCTGATTTTATCAGGTACTTGACGTTCAACTTCTTTAGCAGCCTCCATAATAGCAGCGTGAAATGCTTTTGCTCCCGCGTTGCCATGACTCTTTACAACTATGCCGCGCAATCCTATCAGACTTGCACCGTTATACTGGTCGGGGTTCAGTGTTCTAAATAACTTTTTTAAAGAAGGAGATAGTAATCGACCCACAAATTTCGCTAGAACATGTCTCGATAGCACAGCTTTTAACCGCTTGTACACCAATCGAGCTACTCCTTCACATGTCTTTAACGCAACATTGCCAACAAAGCCGTCACAAACAATAACATCCGCTTTATTGGTGAAGATATCATTACCTTCAACAAAGCCTATGTAATTGATCGAAGGATTATCCTGTAACATGCTGGCGGTCATTTTGATATGATCGCTGCCCTTAATATCTTCTTCACCCATATTTAACAGTGCTACGCGAGGACTCGCAATACCATCAACCTCTTCCGCCATCACAGAGCCCATAATGGCAAACTGGTAGAGTATACTTGAATCGCTAAAAACGTTAGCGCCTAAGTCCAACATGAAAACATGCTTTTTCTCATCATATGTAGGCAACGATGAAATTAATGCAGGTCGTTCAACACCAGGCAATGTTTTTAAAACAAAGTGTGCCATAGCAAATAAGGCACCAGTATTACCCGCGCTGACACAAGCCTTGGCTTCTCCCGATTGCACTAAATCGAGTGCTTTACGCATAGATGAGTTTTTTTTCGTTCTTAATGCGATGCTGGGTTTTTCATCCATGGACACGATATCTGTCGTGTTGACGATGGTAATTCGTTGGGTATATATAGAAGAGTGATTATTAAGTTGTTCTTTAATAGAAGATTCTTCACCACACAAGAACAAGTGTAGCTCTGGCATGGAATCCAATGCCATGATAGCAGCGGAGATCGTTACAAGGGGGCCTTGATCGCCCCCCATAACATCTAACGCAATGGTTAGATTATTCAAAGCAGATTTCGCTTATTTAGCGATAACTTTAACGCCTTTGTAAAAGCCATCAGCTGTCACGTGGTGACGGCGATGAGTTTCACCAGATACTGGATCTACTGATAAGTTTTCTGCTGTTAATGCGTCATGTGAACGGCGCATGCCACGTCTTGAACGCGACTTCTTGCTCTTTTGAACTGCCATTGCCTAACTCCTAAAATCGGTTATTTACTTAAGTTTCTTTAATACGTCAAATGGATTCGGCTTATCTTGCTCCTCAGGCAACTTCCCCCAAACACTGTCAGCAGGTGCATGACAATCTTTAAGTTCGTGCTTAGGTATTAATGGAATCGCAAGTAATAACTCGTCTTCCACTAATTCGCGCAAATTCACTTCACCATTTTCATCTAATTCAATTGCGTCATAATATGACGGCAAGTTGTCAGCGGCCTCTGCATTTCTCACTGGACTAAAGCAAAACTCTACTTCCAGTTCATAAGCGAATGCTTCTGTGCAACGCTGACATGTTAATGTACTTGATGCCGAACCTGTGCCTGATATCACTACCAGCCCCAATTCATCCACATCAAATTTTACATTAACATTTACATGCTCACTACATGATACACATACAGCAAGCAGACGTTCCATTTCCGATGTTTGAAATAGCCCTTCACACTCAGTTCTACGCTGAGCATTCTTGTAGGGATCAATCGTAATCGGTAGCTTTAGATTCTGCATAAGGCGCGCATAATAAAGGTGATAAGTCTTGGTGTCAAAGAAAAATCACTAAATTTGTTTAAAATCCTAATATAGTCCTCATAATAGCAGCAATCTGATTAAAATTTGAAAGAAATACTATGAATTCTATCGTTTTGGCATCTACCTCGCCTTACCGCAAACAGTTGCTCGAAAAACTCTCAATTACATTTGTTACAGCTAAGCCAAATGTGGATGAAACGCCAATATTAAACGAATCACCAAACGCGCTGGTTGAACGACTGGCAATATTGAAAGCACAAGCGGTTGCCAAGCAACATAACAATGCATTAGTTATTGGTTCAGATCAAGTTGCTGTTCACGAGGGCAAGATATTAGGTAAACCACATACGAAAGAAAACGCACGAAAACAACTAATGAGTTTCAGTGGTAATAAGGTGACATTTTTAACAGGCCTATGTGTGTTAAATGCTTCAAGTGGTGAATTCAAATCGCTGGTGGAACCATTCAACGTATATTTTCGCACACTTACTGAAAACGAAGTTGACTTGTATATTGAGATAGAACAGCCGCTCAACTGCGCTGGTAGTTTTAAAAGCGAAGGCCTCGGCATCTGCTTATTTAATAAATTAGAGGGCAATGACCCTAATACTTTAATTGGCTTGCCGCTAATTCAACTAACTAACTTGCTTAAAGCATTTGGCTATAATGTATTAGATTCAGCTAATCATTCAGTAGAGCAATAGCCAAACTATCCTCTGTTTACAGATAGTGCAATTACAACAAATGTAATTGCACTACAATGGGCTATTTAGATAAGCGCTTAAGTAACTTACTTAAAGAAGGTTCTAGAGGAGCTTCTATTTTTAGTTTCTGCTCAGTTAAAGGATGTGTAAATTCGATACTAGCGGCATGCAAGAACAATCGTTTTAGGCCGTTATCTTTCATGAATGCATCAAACTCTGGATGTCCGTATTTCGGGTCACAAGCAATGGGGTGCCCCTTAACTTGGCAATGAACGCGAATCTGATGTGTTCTACCAGTAACTGGAAATGCCCTGACTAAAGTTGCATTATCGAAATGCTGAATTACTTTAAAACGCGTTTCAGATTCTTTGCCATTAATATTATCCACAACCACGACACGCTCGCCGGATTTCAAATCATTCTTCTTTAACGCATCAGTAACACGTGTAAGCTTAGGCGACCATCTGCCCTTCACTAACGCGTGATAGAATTTTTGCACTTTCTTATCGCGTAATTGTTGATGAAGGCTTCGTAGGGCTGAACGTTTCTTAGCAACAACTAAACATCCTGACGTATCACGATCCAGCCGATGTACAAGTTCAAGCATACGAGCATCAGGTCTTAAAGCACGGAGAGCTTCAATCACACCAAAGCTTAGGCCACTTCCTCCATGCACCGCCATACCAGAAGGTTTATTAATGACGAGTAATCTATCATCTTCAAACAGGATTTGTTTTTCTAGGTTAGCAACAACATTGAGTTGAGTAGACACCGTTGGTTCTTTTTCTGACACTCTGATTGGCGCAACACGAATCACATCTTCCGCTACTAATTTATACTCAGGTTTAGTCCGCTTCTTATTGACACGAATCTCACCTTTACGCAGCAAACGATAAAGCATGCTTTTCGGCACACCTTTCAATGTTTTCATTAGATAATTGTCGATTCTTTGTCCCGCATCTTCGTTGTCGATGGTAAAGAATCTTACTTGAGGTTTAGTACTTTCGTTCATGGGCGCTAGTCTAACACACTTTATTTTCGCCTAGTTAGTCTTTCTCCCCTGCTTTTTAAGAATATAAGGCAAATGTTACAGGTTCATTTTTGGATAAGTCTAAACACTGATATTACAACACGTTAAAATACATAAAACCCTATAGTACACACGACCTTTACACGTTAACCCTACTAATAGGTTCATTAATATCTCGACAGTCAAAACGAAGCTACAAATTAACTCAAATTAAATTCCAGATTTATTTGTCTTTTTCCAAGAAATAGTGGGATAATAAAAAGGTCGCGGCGTAAAAACGCTGAATAAGACATAAATAGGAAGCTTAAAGCGAAACGTAAGAGGCTGAATGCGGCCACATTATTGTACGAAGCTAATATATACTTTGATGCGATAATAGAAAGGCCTATTGCTGAATCCAATGTGTGTAACTTGTTGGAGTATAAAGCATAAACATAATGTCCAGCGCAAATTAAGCTTGTTTTAAAAATGATACATTGAAGTAGTCATGAAAAGAAATTGATTACCGGTATCTATAAGCACAGCACTTATAGCTGAGCACATGAAGAACAGATTCTCTTTAAAGGACAACCTTTAAAGCTTTAACGACAATCAGAATTTTCTAACAGCTTATTGCGTATATGGCGTAATAAGATTGACATCCGAGAGGCTGACAAATTGCTGTTAACATTGCGATAGATTGCTTTATGTACTAAGCAAGTAGTGTGCTGTGTCTAAAATTAGGTCACAGATAACTATGAAACGTATGTTAATTAATGCTACACAATCAGAAGAATTGCGTGTAGCGCTTGTTGACGGCCAACAGCTATATGATTTAGACATCGAAAGCCCAGGTCACGAACAAAAAAAAGCAAATATATATAAAGCCAAAATCACACGTATTGAGCCTTCACTAGAAGCAGCGTTTGTTGATTATGGTGCAGAACGCCACGGTTTCTTACCGATGAAAGAAATCGCTCGCGAGTACTTTCCTAAAGGCTACACCTTTCAAGGTCGACCAAATATCAAAGACGTACTGACGGAAGGTCAGGAAGTCATTGTTCAAATAGATAAAGAAGAGCGTGGTCAAAAAGGCGCTGCGTTGACAACATTTATCAGTTTGGCTGGTAGCTACCTTGTATTAATGCCAAATAATCCTCGTGCAGGTGGTATTTCTAGACGCATCGAAGGTGACGAACGTTCAGATTTAAAAGCATCACTCAGCAAGCTAGATTTACCCAAAGGTATGGGGCTAATTGTTCGTACCGCGGGTGTTGGCAAAGAATATGAAGAGCTTGAGTGGGATTTAAATGTATTACTACACCACTGGAAAGCTATTGAAGAGGCAGCAGAGAGCCGCCCTGCTCCTTTCCTTATTCACCAAGAATCAAATGTCATCTTAAGAGCGATTCGCGATTATTTACGCAGAGATATTGGTGAAGTACTCATTGATCGCCCTAAGATTTATGAAAACGTTAAGAAGCATATCGAAATCGTTCGTCCAGACTTTGCCAGCAAAGTAAAACTATACACGAATGACGTACCACTATTTACACATTATCAAATCGAGACACAGATCGAGTCAGCGTTTAAACGTGAAGTACGTTTACCTTCTGGTGGTTCAATCGTAATTGATCCAACAGAGGCGATGACTTCAATCGATATTAACTCTGCCCGAGCAACTAAAGGTGGAGATATCGAAGAAACGGCCTTCAACACAAACTTAGAAGCTGCAGATGAAATTGCACGTCAGTTGAGGTTACGCGATTTAGGTGGATTAGTGGTCATTGACTTCATCGATATGACACCAGTAAGGCATCAACGCGAAGTAGAAAATAGAATGCGCGAAGCAGTTAGGCCAGATCGTGCACGCATACAATTAGGTCGTATCTCACGTTTCGGTTTACTCGAAATGTCTCGCCAACGCTTACGTCCTTCTATTGGCGAAACCAGCCAAGGAGTTTGTCCGCGTTGTAATGGTACTGGCCACGTTCGTGGCGTAGAATCTTTAGCACTTTCTATACTCCGTTTAATGGAAGAAGAAGCAATAAAAGATAACACGCAGCAAGTTCACGCGCAGGTTCCGGTTCCGGTTGCTACCTATTTACTGAATGAGAAACGTCGTTCAGTTTTCCACATTGAAAAACACCACGGTGTTCGCGTCCTGATATTGCCTAATCCGAATATGGATACACCACAGTATGAAGTGATCCGCGTAAGAAAAGATGAAACCATCGCTGAAGCTAGCTACGACATCCCTGTAAATGAGGGAGTTTCAGAAGAGGCCGTAATGCCTAAATTTGAACAAGAGCCTGTCAAGAAAGACGAGCCGGTTCTACAAGGCATGTCTGCGCCTAAGAAAGCACCAATACAAGCTAAGCCTAGCAACGTAAAATCGCAGAAAAGCGAAAAACAACCTGAATCCAAAGGGTTAATTGCGAGCATAATCAGCTTTTTCGGCGGCTTGTTTAAGGAAGAAGTTAAAGAAGAGAAACCAGCGCAACGTCAAAATAACAAAGGCAGAAAACCACAAGAGCGTCGTCAAAACAGAAGCCGCAATGCACAACGCAAAGGTAACCGAAATGACAATCGCGAAGATAAGCGTGGTGATAAATCTGCTGTAAGCAAAGATGTAAAAGAAGAAAGAACTTCTAAACAATCAAGAAAACCACAAACTGAACGCCAACCAAAACCTAAAGAAGAGAAAGTTGCAGAGAAGCGTCAACGTCGTAAAGTGCGTAAGAAAGTTCGTGTAACAGAAGACGCGGCTAAACAAACAGATACTGCTCAGCAAGCTAGTAAGCAAGTTGATGTAAAAGTACAGCCAACGTCAAAGAAAGCTGAACCAGCTAATGTTGCGACGCCTGAAGTTTCAGTGGAATCAAATGGTGAAATAGTTGCTTCAGACGCTATAACAGCGCAAACTAACGAATCTAAAGCAAAGAACGAGAGTAGACAACGTAATAGACGCTCTCCTCGCCACTTACGTTCTCATGGACAACGTCGCCGTAGTCAAGAAGACGCTTCAAATGAAAAAGCGAAAGATGATTCTCAAGCTGTAGAAAAAGCGAATGCGAATGAAGAAGTACATGGTGAGATCACAATAGATCCGGTAGAAGCACGTTACCCTGCTGCTGACAATGTTGACGCGGTTCAACAATCGTCAACAACGACTGCTAATGAGAAAGTTTCTGAAGCAATCGCTGATAATCAAGCTATCGACGCTAAAACTTCGAATAATGCGGAAGAAGTGCAACAAGACTTGCCGTTTGAAACTGACGTTTCTAGCAGTGGGAACGATAATGCTGTTATAACGTCGGCCCAAGAACCACAAGCTATCGAAGTTGAAGACAATTCTATTTCAAATAACACTGAAGAAGATAAGCAAACCGAGCTTGCTTTCTCAAGTGAAAATGAAACAGAAAACAGTATTGAAGCATCAACTAGTGATCAGAAAGATGATGACAATGTTGCTGAAGTACAACGAACAGTCGCAGACGAAGCATCCAATACTGACAGTGTAATCAAGGAAGAATCTGCTGAAAGTGAAAATACTGCTGAGACAGAAACTGAATTCAGCGAACCAAAAGTTGAAGACGTTGCAGCGAAGGTAGACACTATCGATGTAGCTGCTAATAATGAAGAAGTAACAGTGGCTCAATCAGGTAACGCCTCTTCAAAAGAGATAATTGTTTCTGTAGCTAAAATCAAAACAAGAGCTTCATCTGGAATGGCGAAGCCGGAAACAGTCTCGTCAAACTTAGCAATACCTAGTGATGCTGTTGCTCCAGAGCAACGACAAAGCTTTAACAAGTCTGAAAAAGTGGCAATGGTAACAAGTGTTACCAACCATAGTCAGTCTGGTCCATTTAAAGCCGTTTAATCATGTCAAGGTTAATCCGATAATGAGAAACAACGCCAGTCAATAGACTGGCGTTTTTTTATAACGTTAAACGTGTACGGTTAATTTCCAAAATTGCTTTGCCGATTCCTTTTACATTGAGCAAACCCTCAAGGGTCTTGAATTCGCCAAACTCCTCTCGATACGCAATTATAGCCATCGCTTTTTTCGCGCCGATCCCTTTCAGCATGCTTAGTTGCTCTACATTTGCCTGATTCAAGCTAATCAAACCGACTTCGTCTGACGCTATTACAGAGTGTTCACTTGATATTGAATCTTGCCCCGTTGATAAGGAAGAAAACAATAGCCCCAATAAAACAATTGATATTTTAAGTAAGATTTTCACGATAAATTTCCTTGTTTAAATTTAACTAGCTAATGACACTCATTCCTCGAGTGACTCCTTATTGATAGTTAATTCTTTTTATATTCTCAACTAACATGCTAAGCATAAATATTGTGTAATTGTTGTTTTAATATTGGGAAATAAACATATACCGAATGAAGTAAATATTTGGTCAATTCAAAGTAATGTCAGGGGAGTTAGGACAAAGCAATTAGATAAAGTAGCAGTCATTTTCGGTTTTGTCTTCAGAGTGACATTTCCAACTTCCTGTCCATCGACGAGGATTAAGTTATCACATTGCTAATAAACCCTAATACCGAAGTTAAGAGGGTCACACGCGGCAATGTATAGTTCAACGTGGTTTTCACAACGATATTGCTATTTTTGCGATAGCAGGGTTCGGAAGATGTAATTCGAGCGATTTAACTCAATTGGTATTATTTTACATCCATCAATGTAGGTATTAAGCATTGGTAAATGTATGATTCCGTTTTGAGGCTTCTTATTAATTGGGTTGGAGTAAGTTATCAATTGTTTTTTGCTTTTTGTTTACAACAATGCATGTAAGCGATAAATAACTAGAGGTGTTTTATGGGCGGGAATGTTGTTTGTTGAAACCAGTAAAATTGCCACCGACGCTACTTATTCGATAGCAAATTACTGATAGGTAATTGATTAGCTCAAATACTTAGAATGTATTATAAACCTGCTATTGACTGGTTTATTTGGTTCAATACTGCTTGTGGAACATCTGATTTAGTAATTGGTCGGCCAACTACGAGATAATCTACGCCATCTTTAATCGCTTGTTCTGGCGTCATGATGCGCTTTTGATCATCACTACTCGCCCCTGCTGGGCGAATACCCGGGGTTACTAGTTTGAAATTTTGGCCAAATGCATCTTTTAACATCTTGGCTTCTTGTGCAGAACATACAACGCCATCGAGTTGCGCTTTGTGTGTTAAACTCGCTAGCGCCATGACTTGTTCTTGCGGTGTCTTCTGAATGCCAAGTCCGAACAGATCATCCTGTCCCATGCTTGTTAATACGGTTACAGCAATTAGCAAAGGTCTATTATCACCATAGGCTTGTAGCGCCTCGCGTGCCTTAATCATCATTTGCTCACCACCGCTGGCATGAACGTTAACCATCCATACTCCTAGATCGGCAGCCGCTGTTACCGCTTTCGCAACAGTATTCGGAATATCATGGAATTTTAAATCGAGGAAAACGTCAAAACCTTTATTGGTTAGCTGTTTCACAAATTCAGGGCCAAAATAGGTAAACATTTCTTTACCCACTTTCAAACGACAATCAGTTGGTGCAATCCTATCAACAAATGACAATGCATCTCGTTGGTTGTCAAAATCTAAAGCAACGACGACTTTAGGATCAATCATTCTGTATTCCTCTAACATTCAATCTTTTAGGACGTAGCGTTGAGACAAAAAAGAATTCACTATTCCCCTTCTAACCCTCTAACAGGCTTCAACTGTTCCCAGTCGTGGCAGCTTGGGCACGACCAATAATGCACGCTACTATTAAAACCACAGTTGCGGCAATTATACCTTTGTTTCACGTTTAGGTATGCACTAATCAGCTCTTTTATTACTTCTAAATGTTCGCTTTCAACATTACGCTGTTGAACTGACATCTGCATTTTTACAAAGTGCTGGAATCCCCTAATTGTAGGACGGCGTTTTAATGCCATTAATAAGAATTCTTGCGCAGTTTTATTACCTTTTTCACGCTCTAAATAGCTTAAGTATTTAATAAGGGCGGATGCACTTCCAGTCTCATCAAATACCTTCTTAATAAACTGATAAAATTCATCCTCGGCATCTTGTTGAAGATAACAATGGTGCATTTGATCGATAACGTCAGGGAAAAACTCTTTATCTTGATGATATATTGCCTGATAACACAAACACGCTTCATTATATTGCTGGTGCTCTTCGTATATTTCGGCAAGCAACCAATTTGCTCTTGAAGATTTGGGATCACACTTTAATGCGGACTCTAATAATTCAACAACCTCAATGTACTGGTCGTTTTCCTTAGCTAACGTTGCCAGCTCGCAGTAAAAATTCGCTAAGCTATGCAGTAATCGCTTATCATTGCTTTTGATAATCGCCTTATGCAGATCAATCCCTTGCTGCCAATCTTTCGTCGACTGATAAATCTGTAACAAGTAAATAAGGCATTTAGTTTGGTATGTTTTTGCCTTTAGTAGCTTCAAGAACATCGACTCAGCGCGGTCGTATAGTCCCGCACTTAAGAAATCTTTGCCTAACTCAAACGCGGCGTGCTGCTTGTCTTTTGTAGGTAAATGTTTTTGTCTAACTAAATGCTCATGAATTTTAAGTGCACGATCTAACTCTCCGCGCTTGCGAAATAAGTTAGCCATGGCGAAATGTGCTTCAATAGTGTCGTCTTCAAGTAATAATGCTTCAATTAAGTGTTCTATCGCCTTATCTTCTTGATTAGACAATAAATAATTAAGACCTGTAGAATATTTTATTGATAAGTTTTGCTTGGCGGTGTGTTGATTTTGTTTGACACTATTTCTTCCCATGAACCAGCCATAGCCCATCGCAACAGGAAGTAATAAAAACAATAACTCAGACATAACGTTTTAGACTGGTACCTGATTAAGCTTTTGACTTATCTTTTTTAAGGGAACGCGAAAGCTTCCATAACACACAGATGAGTATGCCAATAAGCACACCAATACTGGTAAACAAACTTACGGCTGCTGCAACTGGTAACTCTGTTTTGGCTATCATGTAGTTAAGTGTAATCACCTGCTCATTTTGACTACCAAAGACAAATGCCACAAATAGGCAAAAAAACATGACAATTAACGTTAGGTAAAATCGCATCCTAGTACCCTCTATGTACTAACAATTAAAAAAAACGGCATGCTAAAGCATGCCGTTTTTTATACAACTTTTCAATTACGACGCGGAAAGATTAACACGTTCTCGTAATTCTTTACCTGGCTTAAAATGAGGAACATATTTACCAGACAATTCTACGGATTCACCAGTCTTTGGGTTCCTCCCAATGCGCGGGGCTCGATAATGCAACGAAAAACTACCAAAACCTCTGATCTCAATACGTTCACCCTTTGACAGAGTTTGCGCCATCATTTCAAGAATTTCTTTAATAGCTTGTTCTACATCTTTTGCAGATAAGTGGCTTAATCTATCTGCGAGTCTTTCAATGAGTTCTGACTTGGTCATTAGACCTCCCAGTGTTCACTTAGCGTCACGCCAATGGTGGTTAAATCCGAGAAGGGTATAAATACCCTTCTCAATCTTCTCACTAAAAATTAGCTTTTAGCGTTTTTAAATGCTTCAGCCATTGCACTTAAACCAGTATCTTCTACTTGGTTTAAGCTATCCATAGCTTCACGCTCGTCTGCTTGGTCTTTCGCTTTGATTGACAAGCTAATAGTGCGGTTCTTGCGATCTACACCAATGAACTTAGTCTCAACGTCGTCACCTACAGATAATTCTGTTGTTGCGTCTTCGATACGGTCACGAGAAATCTCTGCAACACGTAAGTAACCTTCAACGCCTTCAGCTAATTCAATTTTAGCGCCTTTTGCGTCAACTTCAACAACCTTACCTGTAACAATAGCACCTTTTTTGTTATCTGTCAGATACATATTGAACGGATCGTCTTCAGTTTGCTTAACACCTAACGAGATACGCTCACGCTCTGGGTCAACCTGAAGTACAACAGCTGAGATTTCGTCACCTTTCTTATATTCACGAACAGCTTCTTCGCCGCCGTTCCAAGAAATGTCAGATAAGTGAACAAGACCATCAATACCACCGTCAAGACCAATGAAGATACCAAAGTCAGTGATTGACTTGATCTTACCTGATACTTTGTCGCCTTTGCTGAAGTTCTTAGCAAACTCTTCCCATGGGTTAGGGATACATTGCTTAAGACCAAGAGAAATACGACGACGCTCTTCGTCAATCTCAAGAACCATAACTTCAACTGTGTCACCCAAGTTAACAACTTTAGATGGGTGGATGTTTTTGTTAGTCCAATCCATTTCAGAAACGTGAACAAGACCTTCAACGCCTTCTTGGATTTCAACGAAACAACCGTAGTCAGTTAGGTTAGTTACACGGCCTGAAAGCTTAGAACCTTCAGGGTAACGCTTAGCGATAGCAACCCATGGATCTTCGCCTAATTGCTTCATACCTAGAGATACACGCGTACGCTCACGGTCGAACTTCAATACTTTAACTTGGATTTCATCACCAACATTTACGATTTCACTTGGGTGCTTAACACGCTTCCAAGCCATATCTGTAATGTGTAGTAGACCGTCGATACCGCCTAAGTCTACGAATGCACCGTAGTCAGTTAAGTTCTTAACGATACCTTTAACTTCAATACCTTCGGCTAACGACTCAAGAAGTGCATCGCGTTCTACGCTGCTTTCTGATTCGATAACTGCACGACGAGAAACAACAACGTTGTTACGCTTCTGGTCAAGCTTGATAACTTTAAATTCTAGGTCTTTACCTTCTAGGTGAGCAGTGTCACGTACTGGACGAACATCTACTAATGAACCCGGTAAGAAAGCACGAATGTTGCTAACTTCAACCGTGAAACCACCTTTAACTTTACCGTTGATAACACCGATAACAGTTTCTTTTTCTTCGTATGCTTTTTCAAGCACTTGCCATGCTTCATGACGTTTTGCTTTTTCACGAGAAAGGATTGTTTCACCGAAACCATCGTCAGTTGCGTCTAATGCTACATCGATTTCATCACCAATGTTGATTTCTACTTCACCAGCTGTGTTTTTGAACTGGTCGATAGAGATTACACTTTCAGACTTAAGGCCAGCATCAACTAAAACGTTGTCTTTGTTGATTGCAACTACAGTTCCTTTGATGATAGAACCAGGACGTGTTTCGATTTCTTTTAAACTTTCTTCAAAAAGTTGTGCAAAATTATCAGTCATTTATATATGAACTCAGATTTAATCCAATCAACTTACTTGTTTCATGGGGTTATTAATAATACCTTTCGCATCCTTACTAAAGGCTTAAGTTTAATTAAAGCTGGTTTTCAGTATTTAACCAGCTTCTTTTTGTGTCAGTTTTTCGTTAGCAAATGACAGTATTTTCAACACAACCTCTTCGATAGAAAGTTCTGTAGAATCAACCACTAACGCACCTTCTGCAGGTAAAAGCGGAGCTACCTTACGGTTCTGATCACGCTCATCTCTTGAACGAATGTCATCCAAAAGGCGCCCGATTTTAACATCAAAGCCCTTTTCGTTCAACTGATTAAATCTTCGCTGCGCACGTTCTTCTGCACTGGCAGTTAAAAATACTTTTACAGGGGCGTCTTTAAATACGACGGTTCCCATATCGCGACCATCGGCAACCAAACCCGGCGCAACTTTAAATGCTCGTTGTCTACGAAGTAATGCTTCTCTAACTCTAGGAAAAGCTGCAGCTTTTGAGGCTAACGCACCAACTTCTTCTGTGCGGATTGAATCTGAAACATCCTCACCTTCCAAAATGACGACACTTTCACCCTTACTGTTAATCTCAAACTGCACGTCTAAATGCGCTGCAACAGGAATTAAATGTTCTTCATCGTCCAAATTGATGTGATGATATTGAGCGGCAACCGCCAAGACGCGGTAAATTGCACCGCTATCGAGTAAATGCCACCCCAACTGTTCCGCCACCAAACGTGCTGCAGTTCCCTTCCCTGCTCCGCTTGGTCCATCAATGGTAATTACAGGTATTTGTTCATTCATATTTGTTACCTTGAGTAATTTATCGTGTTGCTAACGATAAACCTACGTGATTTGCCAACGTCACAAAATTTGGAAACGACGTTGCAACATTATCACAATCTAAAATAGTTATAGCACCAGTCGCTCTTAATGAGCCAATGGCGAAAGACATCGCAATTCGATGATCATGGTGGCTATTAATCGTACCCGTTTTCATTTCGCCGCCAATGATATCAATACCATCTTCATAGACAGTACATTCGATGCCAAGTTCCGTTAAACCGTCAGCCATCGCTTGAATACGATCGCTTTCTTTAACTCTCAATTCTTCAGCTTCTCTAAGTCGCGTTTTTCCTTGAGCACATGCTGCGGCGACAAATATAGCGGGAAATTCGTCAATGGCAAGTGGAACATCAGCAGGATCGATATCGATCCCCTTAAGTTGAGATGATTTTACGACGATATCTGCCACCGGCTCCCCGCCAGCCATGCGCTCATTGATAACAGTTAAATCACCATTCATTTGTTTCAGAATATTAATGGCGCCGATTCTTGTTGGGTTCATACCCACATTTCTAATGGTCAAATCACCTTCTTCAGCTATTAAACCAGCAACCATAAAGAATGTAGCTGAAGAAATATCGCCTGGCACTTCGAAGTCACAAGCAGTTAAGCGTCCACCACCTTTAATAGAAACCTTGTTACCGTCAACGTTTACCGGATAGCCGAACGCATTCAACATTCTTTCTGTATGGTCACGTGTAATACCAGGTTCAGTGACAGTAGTGACACCTTCTGCGTACATGCCTGCAAGTAGAATACACGATTTAACCTGTGCGCTAGCCATTGGTAACGTATAATCAATTGCCTTTAATTTTTGGCCTTCTTTTAAGCCGTGGCATTCAACTGGTGGCGTGCCATCGTCTGCAGCGTTAATATTCGCTCCCATTAATTGTAGCGGATTTACCACTCTACCCATGGGGCGTTTATTTAATGAAACATCACCACTCATTGATGAAGCAAACGATTGGCCAGCAAGAATACCCGAAAGCAACCTAATCGATGTACCCGAATTACCAATATCAATGTTTCCTTCTGGCGCAGATAACCCATCTATACCACGCCCCACTATCGTCACATTGTTATCTTCGTCAGGTCCATTAATTTCAACACCCATCGCTTTGAATGCATTCATAGTGGCAATACAGTCTTGTCCCGGTAAAAAGCCTTTAACGTGCGTTGTCCCATCAGCCAATGCACCAAACATTATTGAGCGATGTGAACAAGATTTATCGCCAGGTACTTTAATGTCACCTATCGCTTTGTTACTCGGTGCAGTTTCGATTACTAACCCATTACTTATTGAAGACATGTCACTTACTTCCTTAATCTACGAATGATAAGTAGCGAGCACTTCACTCATCATTCCTTTAAATTCAATACAAATAAAACCAAAAACCTGATGACTAAGCATGCTGCTTGGCAAAATCAGCCATAAAGCCAACTAACGCCTCAACACCTTCTATCGGCATTGCGTTATATATACTGGCACGCATGCCGCCAACTATTCTGTGTCCTTTCAGTGCAACTAAGCCAGCTTGCTCTGCCTTTTCGAGAAACGCTGCATTTAATGACTCATCTTTTATCCAAAATGGTACATTCATCAAGCTGCGAAATTGTGGTGAAATATTATTGTGATAAAAGCTATTGCTATCAATAAAGTCATATAGCAATTTCGCTTTTTGGCGATTAATGGCTTCAATTGCTGTAACACCGCCCTGTTCTTTCAACCACTCAAAAACCAATCCTGCCAAATACCATGCATAGGTAGGTGGTGTGTTATACATGCTGTCGTTTTCAGCGGTAAGCTGATAGTTCATGATACACGGCGTTTGTTTTTGAGCGTTACCAAGCAGGTCCTCTCTTACAATTACGATAGTTAACCCTGATGGTCCTATGTTCTTTTGTGCTCCCGCGTATATAACACCAAACTGACTAACGTCGATTTTTCGTGAAAGGATGGTTGATGACATATCTGCCACTAACGGAATGCCATTGGTGTTGGGTACTTCAAAAACTTCAATTCCGTTAACCGTTTCATTAGGACAATAATGGACATATGCTGCATCTGGTGACAATGCCCATTCAGATGTAGGTAACACACTAGTTTGCTCCTCGGAGGCACTAGAAATATCGATAGTATTGATTTTACCAAAATTTGAGGCTTCTTTTGCGGCTGCTGAAGACCACGAGCCCGACACTATATAATCAGCGTGTTTACCTTCAGGTAAAAGGTTAAGTGGGATTGCTGAAAACTGGCCTCGACCTCCACCATGACAAAACAGCACTTTATAGTTGTCAGGTATTTCCATTAATTGACGTAAGTTAGTTTCCGCTTGTCTTGCCAAAGCCATAAATTCTTTACTACGGTGACTGAGTTCCATCACCGAACAACCTGTATGTTGCCAATTGACGAATTCAGATTGAGCTCTTTTCATTACCGGCTTAGGTAACATCGCGGGCCCCGCGCAAAAATTATAGATTTCTGACATGGAAAAACAGCATCCTATATTTGGGGTATTAATTATTTATAACGTTATGCATTTGTTTCAACTGACACCACTCGGTTACAGTTAAAACAAAAAACTGCCTTATCATCCGAAAAAAAATAGGCGGTAATAACCGCCTATTTTAACTGTACGTGCGTTAACTATTCGTTATCGCTATCTTCGCCAGTTTCGGCATTTTCATTATCGCTTACCGCATTTTCATCCGTAGCAATATTTTCAGTGGTTTGTTCAGTGTCCACTTCACCTTCGACGATCGTATCATCCTCTTCGATTTCATCGATTCGCTGCAATGCTACAACGCTTTCATTCTCTGCCGTACGGATAATACGCACACCTTGTGTGTTTCGTCCGATCACGCTAACTTCATTAACGCGCGTTCTAACCAATGTGCCATTATCAGTGATGAGCATTATTTCGTCTTGGTCTTCAACCTGAACAGCGCCAACAACCGGACCATTTCTATCACTTACTTTGATTGAAACTACGCCTTTGGTTGCACGGCTCTTAGCTGGATATTCAGCAAGTTCAGTTCGCTTACCATAACCATTTTGTGTCACGGTTAATATCGCACCTTCAGATTTAGGTACGATCAGTGAGACTACTTTCTGATCACCTTCTAGTTTAATACCTCGAACACCAGTTGCAGTACGGCCCATAGCACGAAGTGCTTGCATCTCCTCGCCAGTTTCAGGATCTAATTTCACTTCCCCTGTTTCACTGTCGCGAACTTTTTCGTTAAAACGAACAACCTTACCTTCATCTGAGAATAACATGATGTCGTTAGTGCCATCAGTAATATCGACACCAATCAATGTATCGTCATCTCGCAAGTTTAATGCAATGATACCGTTTGCACGCTGATTAGAGTACGCAGTTAATGGCGTTTTCTTCACCGTACCTGACGCTGTCGCCATGATGATGAATTTATCTTCTTCATACTCGCGCACTGGTAAAATTGCTGTGATTTTCTCATCACTTTCTAGTGGTAATAAGTTCACAATTGGGCGACCACGAGCAGTACGACTTGCTAACGGCAACTGATAAACTTTCAACCAATACAACTTACCTCTGTTTGAGAAACATAAGATAGTATCGTGTGTATTCGCCACTAATAAACGTTCAATGAAGTCTTCTTCTTTCATCTTAGTAGCTGCTTTTCCTTTACCACCACGGCGTTGTGCCTGATAGTCTGAAAGCGCTTGGTATTTTACGTAACCTTCATTAGAAAGTGTTACCACTACGTCTTCTTCGTTAATTAAATCTTCTAACGACAAATCATGTGAAGCAGACGTAATTTCAGTACGACGTTCATCACCAAAATCATCGCGAATAACCTCAAGTTCTTCACGAATAACTTCCATCAAACGAACTGGGTTAGCAAGAATATGCATCAATTCTGCAATTAATTCTAATAACCCTTTGTACTCATTTAGAATCTTTTCGTGTTCTAAACCAGTTAACTTATGCAAACGTAAATCAAGAATTGCTTGCGCTTGTTGCTCTGTTAAATAGTATTGACCATCACGGATACCAAATTGTGGCTCTAACCATTCTGGGCGTGCAGCATCATTGCCCGCACGCGACAACATGTCACTAACGTTACCTAGTTGCCATCCACGACTTACTAATTCTACTTTCGCTTCACTTGGTGAAGGAGAGTTTTTAATGAGTTCAATGATTGGATCAATGTTAACGAGTGCGATCGACAATCCTTCTAGGATATGTGCGCGTTCGCGGGCTTTGCGAAGTTCAAAAATAGTACGACGCGTTACAACTTCGCGGCGATGTAAAATGAACTCTTCTAGCATTTCTTTCAATGTAAACAGTTTTGGTTGGCCGTTGGTTAATGCCACCATGTTTAAACCGAAAGAAACTTGCATTTGTGTTAGCTTATATAAGTTATTTAAAACTACTTCACCAACGTCACCGCGTTTCACCTCAATCACCATGCGCATGCCGTCTTTGTCAGACTCATCGCGTAGTGCCGAAATACCTTCGAGGCGTTTTTCTTTAACTAGCTCAGCCATCTTTTCGATAAGACGAGCTTTGTTTACCTGATATGGTAATTCGTGAACAACAATCGTTTCTTTACCCGATTTGTCGTCCACTTCAATTTCAGCGCGAGCACGGATTTTAATTTTTCCACGCCCTGTTTTATATGCTTCAAGAATACCTGCACGGCCACTAATAATACCTTGCGTAGGGAAATCAGGCCCTGGTATATGCTCCATCAATTCATCGATGGTCGCATCCTCGTTTTCAATTAGCGCTAAGCAGCCATTGATAACTTCGGTTAAATTATGCGGAGGAATATTCGTTGCCATACCAACAGCAATACCTGACGTACCATTTACTAGTAAGTTAGGAATTCTTGTCGGCATAACCGCTGGAATTTGTTCAGTACCATCATAGTTCGGTACAAAATCAACGGTCTCTTTGTCGAGGTCAGCAAGAATTGAATGCGAGATTTTCGCCATACGGATTTCCGTATAACGCATCGCCGCTGCAGAGTCACCGTCAACAGAACCAAAGTTACCTTGTCCGTCTACAAGCATGTAACGAAGTGAGAATGGCTGTGCCATACGAACGATCGTATCGTAAACCGCAGTGTCACCGTGAGGGTGATATTTACCGATTACGTCACCAACGACACGCGCTGACTTTTTATATGGTTTATTGAAATCGTTACCCAGTACATTCATTGCGAATAAAACACGGCGATGAACCGGTTTCAAACCATCACGTACATCAGGTAAAGCACGACCTACAATTACGCTCATTGCATAATCTAGGTATGAGCTTTTCAGCTCGTCCTCAATATTAACTGGGAGAATTTCTTTTGCCAGATCGGTCATAAAACGACAGTATCCCTAAATTTAGAACTTTAAGTTTATTATTGTATAAAGGCATAGGATGTTATCATAAAAGCACCCAATGCCATACAGCTTTATGACCCAACATTTTGCGATGGAATAGTTTTCTTTTCAAGCGTTAATTAAACAATGGAGAATAAAAGCCTAACACCTTGTTGTTTATAAGTAATTTTAACGAGTATCGACAAAAAAACGTGAGTTTCAGTACTCGCAGTGATAGCGGCTGACGCTAATCGCACAAATGACATACAACGAATCACCGTACGACTGTACCAAATGTAGTCAAGTGCTCAATTATTACACACGTAACTATTGCCGTTGCTTTGCCTCGTCAAATGATGCTCGTTTCTTGATTGCTTGAGTTTCTACTTGTTGCGCTAACTCTTTGTTAAAACCTAATCCAAAGTTTACTTCTGCAATCAAAAACAATGGTCCGATAAACAACTGATTTAAATCATCTACGAATGCAGGCTTTGCTTTTTCATACGCATGCCCAATAAATTGTAATATCCAACCAATAATAAATGCTGCAATTGCCAGATGAACCTGAAATTCAAGCCCAACAGTTAAGTGCGCACTATATATAAGAGGACCAAATAGTATGAAAGCCCATAGTGCGAGTACTGGTGATAAGAGCAGATAATAAAACAATACCACTACAGAAGCGATTGTAGCTAGTGTCGTCGCGGCAGTAACACCAACCAGAGAAAACTCAAATGAAACCCGTGTCAACAACACAGCGATAGACCATATGATCAGTGGAATTCCAAAAAAATGCGTTCTTACATTCTTAGCGTTCAAGTGAACACTTTTGTACGTTGAAAGTTGCTCTAACACTGTTTTCATATTAATCATCCTTAACCCACTTTATTATACATTTGTACAAATTATATGATAAGCATCGCTGGTGCAAGTCGTTAATGTTGCCATCTTACGTTGTATTGCACGCGGATTCGTTTAAAATCACAAGCATTAATATACACGTATAGTTCAAATTATCATGTCAAACGAAATTAACGTTAACCCAGAAGAAATTGCAAAGTTTGAAAAAGTCGCCAGCCAATGGTGGGACTTAACGGGTGACTTTAAGCCGCTTCATCAAATAAACCCATTAAGAAGACAATTTATCTTACAGCACTGTCCAGAATTGTTCGGCAAAGAAGTCATTGATGTCGGTTGTGGTGGTGGAATCTTGTCTGAAAGCATTGCCAAACTCGGTGCCAATGTCACCGGCATAGATATGGGAGATGAACCGCTGAATGTCGCCAAGCTCCATGCGCTGGAAACCAATGTTTCTGTGAATTACCAGAAATGCACAGCAGAAGCAATGGCACAGGATAAGCCAGAACATTTCGACATTGTTACCTGTATGGAGATGTTAGAGCACGTTCCCTCGCCCTCTTCCATTATTGAAGCTTGCGCCAAAATGGTTAAACCTGGTGGTTACGTATTCTTCTCAACGTTAAACAAAACGATTAAATCTTACCTGCTTGCTATCGTTGCTGCTGAAAAAGTCTTAAAGCTTGTGCCTGATGGCACCCATGATCACAAGAGCTTTATTAGGCCTTCTCAACTTATACATTGGGCAGAATCGGCAGCTCTGAAGTGTATCGATGCTGCGGGTATTCATTACAATCCGATTACCGAGAATCATAAACTAATTTCATCTCTCGATGTGAATTATATTCTTGGTTTTCAAAAACAATAAGCGGGAAACTAATGAGTAAAGCAGTATTATTCGATTTAGACGGTACGCTATTAGATACCGCCAAAGATCTTGGCGCAGCACTTAATCATGTGCTTGCAGTTAACCATTTGCCCGAAATTGCATATGACATATCTCGACCTTTAGCGTCAGACGGTGCCAAAGGTTTACTTGAACTAGGGTTTGGCAGTGCT
Organism: Thalassotalea fusca; assembly: GCF_053485835.1. NCBI lineage: Bacteria > Pseudomonadati > Pseudomonadota > Gammaproteobacteria > Alteromonadales > Colwelliaceae > Thalassotalea > Thalassotalea fusca. The sequence continues at coordinate 204,026 of NZ_JBQRUN010000007.1, read as the reverse complement.
TTATCACGTTTCAACTATGATGAATTGCGTGAGCTATTCTTACAATATTACGAAGAAAACATTGCTGTACATACAAAATTATACGCTGGTATTGAATCAATGCTCGCCAATATAGATAAAGCAGGCATACCATGGGGAATTGTTACAAACAAACCTGAAGCACTCGCTCAGAAACTCGTTGCTTTCTATCCCGCTTTGAACACAAGCCAAGTATTGTTAGGGGGTGATAGTTTACCTCAACGTAAGCCTGATCCTGAGCCATTACGAGTAGCTTGTGGGCAGCTTTCATGTGAAACAACCAATACGTGGTATATTGGTGATGCCCTAAGAGATATGCAAGCGAGCAACGCTGCCGGAATGACATCTGTTGTAGCCAATTGGGGCTATATTAAACTGACCGATGACGTAGAACAGTGGCACGCAGATTTTATAATCAACGATCCCCACGAGATCCTTCAGCTGATTAATTAACCAATCCGTACATTTATCACGCAAATCATCTATGTTATTGATCAATAAGAAAAACGGAGTCTATATTACTATTTGTCATATAGACTCCGTTTTTGTCACAAAAATAATTATACAAGCAAAAAAATTTGCAAATTATTCGTTGCGTTTCCTAAAAATCAAAACTTAAAAGAGTTGCTACGTTAGTCATTACTAACTGGTCAAATGTAGGGGTAATTTTCGTACTTTTTGACAAAGGTTTTAGGGTTGCAATAAGTCACAAACCTCATTATCTTGTGATGATGATTTAAAGGAACCCCTATATATAGTGCATTAACTAATCAAGTCGGTTGAAGTCTAATCAATAGGGATTTGTGGTAGATTTATTCCTTCAGAATAACTAAAACAACAATAAACAGATTTACAGGTCTTACATGAATAGCAATCTTTTTGTTACCAAACGCAATGGCGAAAAAGAACCCATTGACTTAGAGAAAATTCATAAAGTTATAGCATGGGCTGCGGAAGGATTAGATAACGTTTCCGTATCGCAAGTAGAATTAAAATCTCATATTCAGTTTTACGACGGTATTAAGACAGAAGATATTCATGAGACCATTATCAAGGCCGCTGCCGATTTAATTTCGGAAGAAACGCCTGATTACCAATTCCTTTCTGCACGCTTAGCAATATTCCATTTAAGAAAAAAAGCGTATGGTCAGTTTGAGCCACCTAAGTTATTTGACCACGTGGTTAAACTCGTAGAGTCAGGCAAGTATGATCAACATTTGTTGCAAGATTATACCCAAGCTGAATTTGAGGCGATGGAAGCATTTATTGATCACCGCCGTGATTTGAACTTCAGCTATGCAGCCGTAAAGCAGCTAGAGGGTAAATACCTTGTTCAAAATCGAGTGACTGGTGAAATATACGAAAGTGCACAATTTCTATACATTCTTGTAGCCGCGTGTTTATTTGCGAAGTATCCAAAAGATGTTCGATTAAGCTATGTTGAAGGGTTTTACAATGCTATTTCAACATTCAAAATTTCATTACCAACACCTATTATGGCGGGTGTTCGTACACCAACACGTCAATTCTCGTCATGTGTACTTATTGAGTGTGGTGACAGCCTAGATTCGATTAATGCTACATCTAGTTCGATCGTTAAGTATGTTTCTCAACGTGCAGGAATTGGTATTAATGCCGGTAGAATCCGTGCACTAGGTAGTTCAATTCGTGGCGGTGAAGCATTTCATACCGGTTGCATACCGTTTTATAAGCATTTCCAAACGGCGGTTAAAAGCTGTTCTCAAGGTGGTGTTCGTGGTGGCGCAGCTACCCTATTCTACCCGTTATGGCATCTTGAAGTTGAAAGCTTACTTGTACTTAAAAACAACCGTGGTGTTGAAGAAAACCGTGTTCGTCATTTAGATTACGGTGTTCAGTTTAATAAATTAATGTATCAACGCCTTATTAAGGGTGAAGCAATTACTTTATTTAGCCCAAGCGATGTACCAGGCCTATATGATGCGTTCTTTGAAGACCAAGAAAAGTTCGAAGAGCTGTACCTAAAATATGAAGCAGATGACAACATTCGCAAAAAATGCATTCAAGCAATTGAACTGTTTACTTTGTTTGCACAAGAGCGTGCCAGCACTGGGCGTATTTACCTGCAAAACGTTGACCACTGTAATACACACAGCCCGTTTATTCCTGAAGTTGCGCCTATTCGCCAAAGCAACTTGTGTTTAGAGATTGCGTTGCCAACGAAACCACTCAATGAAGTAAGCGATCCGGAAGGTGAAATTGCGTTATGTACGCTTTCTGCATTTAACCTTGGCGCTATTGATAGCTTAGATGAGCTTGATGAGCTAGCAGATTTGGCAGTACGAGCACTCGATAGTTTATTAGACTACCAAGACTATCCTGTACCAGCAGCTTACAATGCGACGATGGGCAGAAGAACACTCGGTATAGGTGTAATTAACTATGCCTACTACCTCGCCAAGAACGGTGTTTATTATTCAAATGGCAGTGCTAATAATTTAACACACCGTACCTTTGAAGCAATTCAGTATTACCTATTGAAAGCGTCAAATAAGCTAGCTATCGAGCAAGGAGCTTGTCCTAAGTTTAACGAAACTAAGCTATCTAAGGGTATTTTACCAATTGATACTTATAAGCGTGATATTGATAAAGTGACAAGCGAACCTTTGCATCTTGATTGGGAAGGGTTACGTGAAAGCATCAAGCAACACGGTGTTCGTAACTCAACCGTTTCAGCATTAATGCCTTCAGAAACTTCGTCACAGATTTCAAATGCAACTAATGGCATCGAGCCGCCTCGCGGATTGATCAGTATTAAAGCAAGTAAAGATGGTATTTTAAAGCAGGTTGTTCCTGAATATGAGCGCCTCAAAGGCAATTATGAACTGCTATGGAATATACCAAACAACGATGGTTACCTTGAGTTGGTTGGTATTATGCAGAAGTTTATTGACCAAACTATTTCTGCCAATACAAACTATGATCCTGCAAAGTATGAAGGTGGTAAAGTTCCCGTTAAGCAAATACTTAAAGATATACTTACTGCCTATAAATTAGGGGTTAAGACTTTGTATTATCACAACACACGTGATGGCGCTGATGACAGCCAAGGTGTCGCTGAAGACGACGGCTGTGAAGGCGGTGCGTGTAAGATCTAAGACAAATGCCGTATCATTTTGATACGGCATTTAGCTGTACTCAATAATAATAATAATTTTCTAATATTACCGAATAAGTTGTATGCCAAGGAGCATTTGATGACCTACAGTACATTTAACCAAATCCCAAATGACCCATTGCTCGAGCCAATGTTTTTGGGAAATAGTGTAAATGTCGCTCGTTACGACCAACAACGTTATATTGCCTTTGAAAAACTCATTGAAAAGCAATTATCTTTCTTTTGGCGCCCTGAAGAAGTGGATGTTTCTAAAGACCGTGCTGATTGGCAAGGGTTGACTGCTTCAGAAAGGCATATCTTTATATCGAATTTAAAATACCAAACGCTATTAGATAGCGTCGCGGCACGTTCAGTAAACGCGGTATTATTACCACTAGTTTCATTACCTGAGTTAGAAACTTGGGTTGAAACTTGGGCATTTAGTGAAACAATTCACTCTCGTTCGTACACGCATATCCTACGAAATTTGTTTACTGATCCTAGTGAAGTATTCGATGACATAGTCGTAAATCCCGCTATTTTAAAGCGCGCGACATCAATTGCGAAGTATTTTGATCAGGTTATATTAACGACGCAATTGCTGCAATCACAAGGCGAAGGCACCTACGAAGTAGAAGGCGAACAAATCGAAGTCTCTGCACGTAAATTAAAAGAAAGATTGTATTTAGCAATTTGCTCAGTAAACGCATTAGAAGCAATAAGGTTCTATGTTAGTTTTGCCTGTTCATTTGCGTTCGCGGAGCGTGAATTGTTAGAAGGTAACGCGAAAATCATAAAGCTAATTGCTCGCGATGAAGCATTACACCTCACAGGAACACAGCACATTTTAAATAACTGGGCGTCAGGTAAAGACGACCCTGAAATGAAGGAAATATCTGACGCACTTAAAGATGAAGGCTTGCAGATATTTATGGATGTTGTTGAGCAAGAAAAAGAATGGGCACAGTACTTATTCAAAGACGGTTCGATGATAGGTTTAAATGCGCAAATACTTAACCAGTATATTGAATACATCAGTAATCAGCGCTTAGTCGCGATCGGTTTTCCTGCTCCATTTGAAGTCAAGAGTAACCCTCTTCCTTGGATGAACGCTTATTTAGTCAGTGACAATGTGCAGGTTGCTCCTCAAGAGACAGAAATTTCAAGCTACCTTGTTGGTCAAGTAGACTCTTCTGTATCAAGTGATGACTTCGACGATTTTGATCTGTAATTCGCTATAAGCTAATTGAAGTGCGAGAGCATTGATTATTGACGTTAAACAAGTCGTTAAAACGAATAAAGAGTAATGGAAAAACATTACTCTTTGTCTTTACAGCAATTATCATTGGCTATTGTACAAACGTTGCACTATGAATCAGACCACAACAATTATTGTAACCAAGAGCTTGTTGACAACTTATGGCGCTAAATAATTCCATGACGGCGTCTATTCCGGTCGTAATTGTTGATGAAAAACGACTCGACTATCAGCAGTCTGATAAAACGCTACTTAATTGTTTAGAGCGTCATGACATTGAAGTGCACTTTCATTGCAGGGATGGATTTTGTGGGGCTTGTAGAGTAACACTTGAAGGTGGTCAAGTTTGTTATCCTAATGGCGAACCACTCGCGTTCGTAGGCGAAAACGAAATTCTTCCTTGTTGTTGTATTCCAACGAGTAACATCAAATTAAAAATAGACTGAACACTTGCAAGCAGCAATAAGAAAACTGCTTGGCTAGCTCATTTCAGTTTTATTACTTTCGAATTCTGCTTGCAGCTCTCTTAAGCCATTAACTATAGTATCTAGGTCTTCTGCCATTGCGTTATACAAACTACTATATTCATCTGCTCGCTGCTCATTAATAGCCAAATCTAATTTTTTCGTTGATTCAAATAGTTGCATAGCACCAATTGAACAGGCTACTCCTTTAAGTGTATGAACTAAGTTTTTTGCTGCGAATATATCGTTTTGTGATAATGCCTTGTTGATTTTTTCTTTATCTTGCCCATGATCTTGATAAAACATCAACAAAATTTCTTTAAATAGACCATCATCCCCTAAGACATTATTTACACCGAGCTGGTAATCTATGCCAGGGTAAATATCTTCATCCGATATATTACTACCTTGAGCGCTTGCGTGTGTTGACTGCGCTAGCGGTTCTTCGACATATGGCAACATTATCACCCTATTACGCCCTTTCGATTTAGCTTCATAAAGTGCTTTATCTGCTATTCGCATTAGATTTTCTAAACTAGTTGTACCTCCTTGTACAGACACAACACCAATACTTACTGTAATTGAAATATTCCCGTGATTATTGCCAACATCTATTTCCAATTTTTCTGTATGTTGCCGTATGCGGTCGCAAGCAAAAATGGCATGTTCGTCAATAGTGTTAGGCATGCAAACTGCAAACTCTTCACCGCCTACACGTCCTATAATGTCATAATCTCTTACTTGATTTTTAAGATTTTGCCCGAATGCCTTAAGTACTTTATCACCAGCTTCATGACCGTAGGTGTCATTCACTTTCTTAAAAAAATCAATATCCATCATGGCAAATGACAATGATTGATTACATCTGTTTGCCTGACTAATAGCCTTGCCCGAAAGTTCTTCAAAGCTTGCTCTATTATTAATATCTGTTAAGAAGTCTATTTTTGCTAAGGCTTCTAATGCCTTAGTTTTTTGAATTAAGCGCAAAGAAGTGCGAATTCGAGCCAACAATACCTTGGCTAAATATGGCTTAGTAACATAATCGTCTGCACCTAACTCTAATGCTGCAACTATTTCATTACCATCATGTGACGAAGAAAGCATGATTACGGGGGTATTGGCATGATTGTTTGATGATTTAATGCGCTTTAGCGTATCTAGCCCCGACAAACCTGGCATATACATATCTAAGAGAATCAGCGAGACATTCTGTAAACTCAACACCTCTAATGCCTGTTCACCCGATTCAGCGAAAATTACTGAATATCCTTCAGCAGTCAAATCAAACTCTAGTAAAAGTAACGTATCCTTCGCGTCATCAACAGCGAGTATTGTCTTGTTATCCACTAATCTTCCACCATTAGTTAGTCCGTCGTAGCTACTAACAAATACGACGCTTATTCGTCCTAGTTTCAGTATAGATGACTATTCAAATTTCTCCGTAGATATCTGAATTAATTCTTATTAATTAACATCAAACATGAAGTTGCCGCCAACGAGCGCTATATACAACTTAACTGACTATAGAGTCTGATTCACAACTAACTTGCTAATATAGGCAGTTCACGTACTGCTTGATAAAACAACTCAAATTGTTCTCTTGTTTGCGCGATATGCGCCTCTAATGATTGCTTGTCTTGGTTTTCTGCAAATAATTCAATCTCAATAGAAAGCGTTGCGATCTGTTGAGCGCCTATATTATTGGATGCCCCTTTCAATTTATGTGCATGCGCTTTAACCTGAATGAAATCATCGTCATTAATGCTTTCAGATAAACTATTGAGTAATTGCGGCGTATCATCTAAGTATAAATCGATGAGTTTTTGCGCAAGTTGCTGATTGTTTTGTATTCTCAGCAGAAAGTCTTGTTTTTTCCAAACCTGTGTATTTGAAGAATTTTCTCCGTTTTGAACAGTTGGTTCATATGAAGGAGTTTCGGAAGGTGTCAGATATTGATTCTGTTTTAATTCATTTGCATCAACCGTTTGAAATTGCTCTGTCAAATCACCGCCTGATTTGCTCATATGAATATGCAACCATTTAAGCAACGTATCCTTCACTGCCTCTGCATCAACTGGCTTGGCAATGTAGTCATTCATACCAGCTTCCAAACACCGTTCACGGTCCCCTTTCATGGCATTGGCGGTTAAAGCAACAATAGGAATCGTACTATACCTATCTCCAGCACTTCCTCGTCTGATCTCTTTTGTTGCTTCATAGCCATCCATTTCAGGCATTTGACAGTCCATGATCACTAATTGAAAAGGTGAGTCACTGTGAGACTGATTGAGCTTATCCAATGCATCAATGCCATTTATCGCAACTTCCGTATTCGCATGCAAATTTGCTAAAATACCAAGTAATACCGCCTGATTTACGCGATTATCTTCGACTATTAAGATTCTGACATTATTCAAAGAGTTGGACTCCCAAGGGCGATGTCGTACCACTTGCAAATTATGCGTTGTTATTAACGGTTTTAGCTGGGAAATTACGCTTTTGTTTTCAATGACTAAAGCGAGAGCATCATGTAAATCAGTTGTTGTAACTGGCTTAGGAAAGTAACCAGAAAACCCAAGCTGACCAAAATATTCAGTATCCCCAGGTTGCTCCAATGATGTCATAATTATCAACTTTATGTGCTTGCCGTTAGGATGCTGTTTTAGTTTTTTTCCGAGTTCTACACCATTCATTTCAGGCATTTTCATATCCAATAGCGCTATTGCAAATGACGAAGTATTCTTGTCCACTATCTCCATTGCCTCTTTACCATTTTTGCCACTAGTCACACTTGCGCCCCAAATTTGCAGTTGTGCCTTTAATACAGCTAAATTGGTGTCATTATCGTCAACGATTAGTATCGGTGTACCCGCAATATCTATTTCTGGGACACTAACATTTGACATCTGGCTAGGCAGCAAGCTAACTGCCACTGTAAATGTGCTGCCTTGACCAAGAGAACTTTGGACCATCACTTCACCTTCCATCAACTCGCAAAGCTGCTTGACTATCGCCAAGCCCAGTCCTGTTCCTCCGTATTTTCGAGTAGTAGTTGCATCCACCTGCGAAAATGATTCAAATAGTCCCCCTATCTTGGCGTCATCAATGCCGATGCCAGTATCGGAAATTTCGCACCTAAACAACACTCTGCCTGCGCCCTGTTTTGTTTTTACTTTAACGACAATTTCACCTTGTTCAGTAAACTTAATAGCATTGCCAATTAAGTTTGCAATGATCTGTCTCAACCTTCCTGGGTCACCACGCGCAATTCTTGTCTTAACCCCTGTTACATCAAGTATCAGCTCAAGTCCTTTTTCTTGCGCGCGGTAAGCCATAGACTCCACAAGCAGGCTCAGTTCGTGTTGCACATCAAAGTCAATGAGTTCAAGCGTCAGTTTTCCAGCTTCAATTTTTGAAAAGTCTAGAATGTCATTAATCAAGGTTAAAAGAGAATGAGCGCTTGAATTAGCTAGCTTCAGCTGATGGCGCTGCTGAGGCATTAAATCACTTTGCTCCATTAAACCCAACATACCTATTACACCATTCATTGGGGTACGAATTTCGTGACTCATACTTGCCAGAAATTCTGACTTTAGCTTTAGAGACTCGTTAGCGATGTCGAGGGCTTGTTCTTTAATCACTTGTAAATTATGTTGCTCAGTAATATCTCTGCTCGTTCCAACAATACGCTTGTCATCGCCTTGATTCTGTATTTGCGCGTGTGATTCAAGCACACGAATCGACTTATCAGGCAAGATAACTCGATAAATAAAGCTGACAACCTCCTCAGTGGCGATTATTTTCTCGAACTCCTTACTAATGATCACCGCTTCATCTGGGTGAATAGAGTGAAGCCAGATTTCCTCGGGGGTTAGTTCACTATCCATTGATGTCCCAAAGAGTTCGTACATTCTGTTGTCCCAGTGAATCTGCTGACTATTAATATCGAAGTCCCAAACGCCAATACCTGGCGCATCAAGGGCAAAATCTAATCGCCAAGCCAGTGCCTTGGTATGATCTAATACACGCTTTCTTTCGGCTTCAATGAGTTTTTGCGCGGTCACATCTCTAAGTAGTCCAGTAAAAATAACGCCATCAACGGTCTCAACTCGGCTAATACTTAAGTGCACAGGAAATTTATCGCCATCTTTTCTAATCGCCGGTAACTCCCTGCCGACACCTAAAATTGATGACTCGCCCGTTTCAAAATACCGCTCAATATGCTTACCATGTTCTTTTGCATACTCAAAGGGCATTAACATAGCAATATCTCGACCAACTACTTCTTGTTCCTGGTAACCAAATATATTTTGTGCAGCTTTATTAAATGAAAGAATTTTCCCTTCATTATCAATATTCACTACCGCATCAGCGATTGAGTCCAGAACTGCTTGAAGTTTAGCACTCGCATCTTTTGCCTCCTGAGTCGACGTTTTTTCCTGTTGAGATTGATTGTGAACCCTGAATAATAGGCGACTAAAGCTGCGCGCTAATACACCAATTTCATCTACATAATTAACTGGCAATGGTTTGAATATCCCTTCTTTTTCGTAACCATGAATTGCAGATGTCATATCAGCCAACGGCTTTATCATTCTCATCGACGCAATTATGGCAAAACCCAGCGTTATCACCGCAAGAAAGAATCCCAACAGCAACACGCGATATTGCATATTGCGTGCTTGTGTTAAGTAATCGGTTGATGCATTTTCAACAAGCAAATATAGCGGTTTAGTCGTTGAACCCTTCGTAGGTGTGATTTTAGATACAATGCCAAGTGAAAACTTGTCTTGAGACAGATTCAAATTTCTCTTACTTGCATCTAAATCGTTTACGAAAGCGCGTAATTCATCAACAACATGAGGGAACTGCTGAGAAATAGTAGTATTGGAACGATCAATATTTTCTGACCGAATGGGTCGGTAAATAATGCCACCATGGTAATCAGCCAAGTAAAAATTGATATCTTTGAGTTCATTTTGTGCCAAGTAACTAACATAACGTTCAAAATCTATTTCTATAGCCACCATGCCAAACAATGAACCTAATTCATTATCAAAAACCGTACCTGCTACGTATAAATTTACCTCACTTGTGTTTGTTGTATTGGCTGAAAGTACATTTGAAACGATTATACTCCCTAGCGGAGCGTTTTTAATTGAACTCAATGCTTCTAGTGGAACATCTTGAGGAAGCTGTTGGTCTGATAGCGCAGTTACAACACCATTTGTCCGTTTTGCACTTACCAATACTTGGTTCTTTTCACTAACCAAAATATAACTAATTTTATTGTACGAAGGCTTAGTTTTGAGTAGTTCTGTAAATATTCGTTGTAAGCGGGCCTGCCACACTCCTAAGCTTGCTTGGTCTTTATATTTAATCGCTTTTACAATAGCTTCAATCGGAGGCGTGTTTCGCAGAAAATCAATATCCTTGACCCCTTGATCATATATTTGAGTGAGCATAGGAGTAACAATTTGACTTTGCTGTTCTATTTTGAGTTGTTCTTGTGCGGTCAATATTTTTTGGCTTTCAAAAAGGTAAACTAGGCCAACGCCAATTGAAACAAATAAAGTTAAGCAAAAAACGGCCAAAGGTATCTTGTGCATCAAGCTAAATTTAGCCGATTGCTTATCGCTTTCTAGGTCTTGTTCTACGCCCACTATATTTTTCAAATGATTTTGTTGGTATTCAACCTCGTGAGTGTGTTGTTTGTCTCTATCAATCAACTATCACCTCAAATCTTATTTTGAAATATACTCACAACCCACCACTATTAGGATAGAAATTCTGCTAGTTCATGGGAATTGAATGGTTTGCGCAAAACAGGATAATGCCATTTATGGTCATCTTCACCTATATAGCCACTCATAGAATAAACGCTGATTTTCGGAAAATGTGCAAGTACGGTCTCTACAGCTTCCCGCCCTGAAATATCAGGCAATATCATGTCGGTAATAAATATGTCAAACACGCTCCCTTTGTCTAATTGTGCTAACAATTCGGCTTTGTTTGTAACATAAACAGCATTTGCTCCTTCGCTCTCAAGGTATAGTGAAACAAACTCAGCAATACTCTGCTCATCGTCAAGAACTAAGACATTCTTGCCCCTGATTTCCATTTTATGGCCACTAGGTTCAGCTTTAGATTGTAAGTGATGTACAGATTGGCACTTAAACAACAATGTGAAATGGGCACCTCCAAAGGCTCCTTTGCCCTCTACCCTGATTTCTCCATTATGTTTGTAAATTGTATCGTATACATTGGCCAAACCTATTCCATTGCCTTTGTTCACCGATTTACTGCTATAGAAAGGATCAAAAATTTTGGATAAGTTCTCTTGTTCAATACCAATTCCGCTATCTAGTACATGTACTTCTAACCAATCATCGTTAGTTACATTTGCTGAAATCTCTATCTTTCCAACTAAACCAGCTTCTCTTATGGCATCTTGCGCGTTTAGCACGATATTCAACAAGATGTTTATAAACTCCCCTTGCGGAAACTTTATTTGACAATGCACATTGTCGACATTGATTGAAAAATCAATCGTGCTCAATAGTAGCTGTTTGAATAAATACTTGTTTTCTTTAATCTCTTGAATGGGATCAAATACAACCACTTCAACGGGGGGCTTACGCGTAAATGCTAACAGCCTTTCTGTGACACTCTTTCCTTTATCGATGGCATTCTTAACTCTATCAATATAATTAGAAATATCTTGCTCACCTTGTGAAAACTTTATCTCCAGCATTTCGATCGCTCCCAAAGCGACCCCCAATACATTGTTAATGTCATGCGAAACGTTTCCAAATGTATTACCCAATAGAGCCAATCTATTGCTAATGATTTGTTGCTGTTCTTTCTTGAACTTCTCGGTAACATCTTCAACTATCCAAATATAAACAGATTCGTCTGCTTCAAATGTGACCGATATATCAAATACAGTGATAAAGTTATCAAAACTGATATTGGACTTTTTAACTTGCCCTTTTTCTTTGGCAAGTGTTTTAAATTTTAAGTAGTCGGAAATGCTAAAATTAATGTAGTTAAATAGTACTGAGCTTTGATTGCCAAACTGTGGGGATAAATCCTGATAAACAATATTGTCTTTTTCATCAATAAAAAATATAGGCACGCGAATGGTGTAGTTTACCATAGCTAGTAGCTTTAACTTTTCAAATGTCTCTTCAACATGCGTTATATCCCTGATTGCGCCGTAAATACTAATGACTTCGCCACTGTCATTTAATTCAACATCGCCTAAACATTCAACTTTTATACGCTTTTTTCGCTTATTAACAATCGTACTCTTAAAATAAAAGCCTCTCCGGTTTTCTATGGCCTGTTCCAAGTATTGTTCTATTCGACCGCGCTCTTCTTGGACATAAAATTCGATTGCACTGACAACTGTCGGGGAATACTCTTCTGCTGATAAGCCATGAATACGATAAACACCACTAGACCAGAATAACGTATGATCAAGCATATCAATACGCCAGTGGCCAGTGTTTGATAACTTTTCTCCCAACTGCTGACAGTGGTCATATTCTGGGAGTCGATACAAACGACTAAATTTGTCTGTTACGTCCTTTAGTACACCCTTTATGAATCGAGGCTGACCACATTCAGTTTTTTCAAATTGTCCAACGGCAGTAAACCAGTATTTAAAACCTTGTTTATTTACAAACGGAAACGTAACACATAATTGTTCTGTATACCCACACAAGTATTCTTCGCCAAGTTGATATATCCTTGCCCTCTCCATCCTTGAGATATGCTCATTGATAAACGACTTATCGAGGATTTCACCTTCTTGAGCGTAACCCAACAATTTTTTAGTATCATCTGAAACCTTTACCGTTTTATCAGCAAGATCCCATACCCATGTCGTTTTTAGCGAATTATTCATGGTAAATTCCTTTGCGCATCACAATGCCTACTGAGTGTCTTAATGCTTAATCGATAACATCAACCTACTTAACGCATTATCAGAAGAGCTCGTCTTCCTCATCAGTCTCTTCAATATTTTTGCGATGCTCAGATGAAACATTCATTGATTTCAATCGAGCAACACTTTCAAGTGCACCATCAAGCAATGCACCTATTTCAATAAAATTCTCATCATCCTTTGAGTGTTTTTTCAAGGCGCTATGAACTAAGTCTGTGAGATAATTTTCCTGTTCTTCATTCAAGTCAAGCACATGAAAACTCATACCAACATTCTGTACAATCTCATTCATCACATCCTGTTGATGACATTTGGACTGTATTAGCATCTGTTTCGTTTTATTCACCGCCAGTTCTATTTGTTCCTGCACTTCGACAAGTGAATCCTTGTATGAAATAAACTCCATACGTGCACCAATACACTCAATAACAGAGGCTAGCGCATCTATATAAATGTCAGTATCTACCGTACCTTCTTCTAGGTTCAAAATGAGAATTGATACCATTGGGTGATTAAAGATGGTGCGTGTTCCAAAACGAAATAGTCGAGGTTTTACTTTGAGTAGCTCCATTACACCAATTTCAACAGGTGAACAAAGACCGTTTTTGGAGCTGTAAAATACAGGAGGAACTTTTACAGGATAAAATGCCAAACAACCGCTTAATCCCATACTATAAAGATAGGTGAATACCTCATCCCTGATTTCTTCAATTGAAAAGCATTGATTAACTTTCGATGTCAGCTGCATACAGCTACCATATTTGGATGCCTGCGCCATCGAAATATTAATGACCCTGTCCTTCGAATTTAACTCACTTTCAAAGTCTTGAATCTTTCCTTGGTATGTCACTAATTTTTCTAACTTCGTTTTAAGCGTAAGCAATGAAATGGGTTTACTCAGGAAGTCATCTGCACCGCATTCCAATCCTTGCAACATTGCTTCTTCAGACGCCAAGCCGGAATATAGAACAAATGATGTGGCAACATCCCCTTGCGCCACTTTTTGTTTGATCCATTCAGACCCCTTTTCATTACCAATATTTTCATCAACTAACGCGATGTCTACACAACCATAATCACATATTTGACGCTCCGCTTGTGTCAAGTTTTCAGCGCTGCGTACTACAAAACTATCCTCTAACGCTTCCTTAAGTAAATCTAAATAATCGCTATCGTCATCAATAACTAGTACGCTAGGCTTAGACATAATTATCACTCCTGTTGTATTCCCGTTAGTCTCACTTCCATATACGCCAATCTAACTACACAATTACGTTAATCTTTCAAAAGTTACTAACAAACGTAAATTCTTACCCAAATTCATATTCTGTAGTTAACGATATTTGAGCCGTTTTAAATGTTCACTCATTACGCCATATATAACGCGCTTCAACTAATGAACCGCCTTCTTTGTATTCCAGTGAATCACATAGCTGCTTCACCAATTCAATACCTCGGCCACTTAATTCTTTCGATTGCTTATCAATATTTTCCGTTTGGCACGGCTCAAGGTCGAACCCATTGCCACTATCTTTTATTGTCACTAATACGCATCCACCATTTTCTACAGCAAAATAGCAAATAGATAGATTGACAAACCCATCTTCTAACCGGGCAAGCCTTAATTCACGCTCCCTGAAGTACTCTGCAAACCCTTCAGGTGAATCCTTTAGTTCTGACGACAGCTGCAAAACGCCATGGTCTAACGCATTAACGTAAAGCTCAGTCAGTACAGTAAATAGATTTTTCCAATGTTCTGCTTGACCTTCAATTTCACCAATTTGTGACATAACTAAAGGAATCGTATTAGTATTGCGTAGTCGACTCCCTGCTAAGCTCAACTGCCACGACCAACTAGGAGTTACACTAGAGTCGATAACGCAATTGTCATTGGTAGAGATATCTGTTTTATGTAAGTTTTGATTATTCTGTTCCCAACCTGAACATGGGAGGTCGACGATTGAAATATCGTCTTCTTGGGGCTGATTTTCACAGAAGTCCTGAACTGACGCCATGATGCTATCAACCACTTTACCGGCTATTATTCCGTCAGTCGCCGCTATTTCAAATCGCTCATACTCAAACATTTCGCCAGCGCTATTTCGTGCTTCCACAATGCCATCACTAATGAGAATTATGCGTTCTCCGTCATTGACGCTTCGCACCTCGATATGCGATTCCGGAAGCAGTTCAGGCAGTACACCTAACGGCGGGTGGGTTGAGCTGAGTTTTTCAACGATTTTTCCGAGGGCATCATAATGGTACACGTCTGGCAAACCTGCATTGAATACAAAAACTGATTTTTCGCTAACCGACAATGAAACAAACGCAGCAGATAAAAACAAATCAGCGGGTAATAGTTGGTGCAATTGTCGATTTACCTGTTCGACAATATCAAATAATGAAAATCCTTTACGCGTCATTGCTCTGAAAGTTTCACTTAAAGGAATCGCGCCAACCGAACTCCTTAATCCATGCCCAGTAAAGTCTCCGAGCAACACATTAATATTGCCATCTGGACTGGCAGCGGTTAGTTGAATATCTCCACTAAATAGGGTTGCAGGTTGCTTAACTATACCTATTTTATCCAGCGCATAATTACGCGACTCTATCACGCGCGACATCAATTGCTCGGCAAGCTCTGCATCTTTTTGTTGCTCTAGTTGCAACGACTTTACTTGGCTATAAAGATCACTAATGCGCTGAATCGATTTTATTTTGGCTTTAAATACATCTGGAGAAAATGGTCTTACAAGAATTCCGTCGCCACCTGCTTCTATCGCCTCAATAAATGCCTGATCACTGTCCATACTGGTAATAAATATCAATGGGCACAAAGAGTTTTTTGACAATGCCTTGATTTCTCTTGTCGCCTCGTAGCCATTCATCACCGGCATGTTAATGTCCATCAATACCAAATCAGGTTGGTACTTAATGTACATAGAAACGGCTCGCGCGCCATCATTAGCTGTAAAGACTCTGTATCCTTCTTCTTTTAACAAGACACTTAAGACTTTACATTGCATCACGGAGTCGTCAACCACGAGAGCTAATTTGGCGTTAATTTTACTCATGCCGTTATTTTGCGATCGTCATGAGGCGATGAAACTGCGCAATCTCAAGAATTTTATTCACGGCATACGTTGGACGGTTAATGATGACATTGCCTGATAGTTTTTCAGCGTGATCTTTTAATAATAAAATCATGCCGAGTGCCGAACTATCCATGTAATTAGTTTTTGACAAATCAAGTACGAATTGAGCTCCTTGCTCTTCGCACTTGATGTATGCATCACGAAATTGTTGGTGCAAAGAAAAATCAAATCTCTCGTCAATAGAAATGGATATTTCTTTACAATTATCAGATATGTGTTGTGTAACAGACATAGTTAACTCCATTTAATTTATCGCTAGAACAATTCAACGTCTCCTTCTTCCATCGACATCTGCGTAACACTTCTGCGTTGGTCGCTCTCCTTTGAGCGCTGACCTAACTCTTCGCACTGATGTTGCAATTCGACGAGCAAATTCAAAACATCTTCTTTCGGACTTAGTTTAATCCTAGTCAATTGCTGGGAAATTTCTCGTAAAATAGTTAAATTAGTTTGAAGAGAAGAAATTGTCTGACTAACCATATCTTCAAACTGCAACGAACGAACGCCAATTGCGGCCAGTTCAGAGATTTGTGGTGATATTTGTGCAAGCTCTGCGACCACATCATTAGATTCAGCATTGACTCGATTTACATGCTCCATCATTTGTTCAATGCGTTTTTTCTCGTGCAAAGTAGACGTCAAATCTTGTGATGCCATGCTTTCAACCGCATTACGCAGCTGTTCTATCGTGCTTTGCGCTTGATGTATTTCATTGCGAATATTTTGATTCAACGAAGTAGAGTTCTCAGATAAAGTCCTCACTTCGTTGGCAACAACCGCAAATCCGCGTCCAGCATCCCCCGCTCTTGCGGCTTCAATCGCAGCATTTAATGCTAATAAATTCGTTTGTGACGCCATGCTTTCTACTTGTTCTAATAACTCAAACATCCTTTCAAATTGTGCGACTACATCGTCTGTAAACTGAACCGTTTCCAAACTTTGTTTACTCGTATTCACAATGACTTCAACAAATTTATCTAGTGTACCCGCTGAATTCAAAACAAATTGCTCTATTGTAGTATGTTGGCTATCTCCCAAATTTTTGTTGACACTGACCACTTCTTTGACTTTTTCTACCTGTGTTTCGCTCAAATTTTGTAATTGCTTAAAACTCTTTGATAACCCAACGACAGATTCTTTGACAATTGTATTGGTACGAGTTAGCTCTTGCTCGACAACCTCTATTTGCTGTTGTAAAACGGATTCAATTCCAGACATCGATTGCGTTAGCATTTGAGACTCAATGTAACTGTTCGCGTCTTCCACTTTACGGTCAGTTAGCGTATTTACACTTGTTAGCCCCTTTCGCCATAGAATAAATAACGCGATTGCCAACAGTATTAAACAAGAACTAAAAAGCAGTTGATTAGCAACAAACGTATGCTCGATGAATAATAATAAAATTGCTGATGCTATTAGATATTTGCTGTGGTTCTCAGACATAAGTTGTCACCACCTTTTTCATAGATTGACGATCATTTTGCGCATGAGTCAGCGAAATATTTGCAATATCATTTAGCGGAGTCACTACACAATGAGCCTGAATTTCGTACGCGCTACCGGGCATTCCCCAGATTAAACTTGAAGCTTGGTCTTGAACGATCGTGAATGCCCCCGCATCCTTTAATCGCTTCATGCCACGAGCGCCATCTTGTCCCATTCCGGTGAGTAAGATAGCCTGAACGTTATCTGCCACTTCTATTAATGAGTCAAATAACACGTCGACGGACGGTCGATGCCTATTCACGGAAGGGCCATCATCAAGCGCACAAAACAACGAACCAGACTTAGCTACAATTCTTAGATGCTTGCTGCCCGGTGCGATATAAACATTGCCTTCCTTTATTTTTTGACCGTGTTGTGCCTCCTGTACTACGACAGCGCTGTACGCATCTAAGCGATTAGCAAAGCGCTCGCTGAATGTCTCCGGTATATGTTGCGTTACTACAATTGGTGGTGCATTGTTTGGCATGCGTGTGACAACTTCTCTTATCGCTTCAGTTCCACCAGTAGATGCACCAATGGCTACTAAGTGATTAGCTCGTGCTGTGCCAGTATATGCAATGGTTTTTTTGCACGTATCTGCTTTTAATGAGTTGATGAGTTCATAGTTTTTTCTATCTACTGTTACTGCACTTTTGACTTTATTGATCAACTCACCAGCAAATAGGTTTCTATTTTCAACTAACGATTCAAAGCTTGGTTTAGCGATAAAATCAAAGGCTCCCAGCTCAAGCGCCTGTAGGGTAATGTCGGCTCCCTGTGTAGTTAACGTAGATAACATAACCACTGGCATAGGTCTTAATCGCATGAGGTTTCTTAAAAAAGTAATGCCATCCATTTTCGGCATTTCAACATCTAACGTAATAACGTCTGGATTAAGCTCTTTGATCAATTCACGTGCAACAAAGGGATCTTTTGCTTCTCCCACTACGTCTATTTGGGGATCTAAAGACAAGATTTCCTTAACAATATTACGGATGACGGATGAGTCATCAACGATTAGCACTTTTATCCGTTTCATTTAGCGTCCCCTAGAACAACTCGATGTCACCATCAACATCATCATTGTCAATGCGATTACGGTAATCAGTTTCGCGCCTAACAATGGTGTCATTATGTAGATTATCGAGCTTCTTAATAAATGCTCTCCCAGTCGTTGGTTCAAACAAAACCTTTCTAGGAAAAACCGAACCAACATCTTCACCAACAATTGGAATGTCTTCAGTGACCAAGTATCGTTTGACAAACTCAGTGTTACGCTCACCTACGTCAGACATTTTTTTTAGAACCTTGCCGCCACCAAAAATTTTGGCTTGCAAGTTACAGCGTCGTCCGCCACATTTTAGAATTGCATTGATCAAATGCTCCATGGCAAAGTTTCCATAGCGTGTTGCGTCGGTCGCTTTGCCACGCTGTCCCCAATTAATTTCATGCGCTTCTTTTTCAGTTAATGGCAACATAAAATGATTCATGCCACCAATATTTGCTTTGCCATCCCAAATACAGGCTGAAATACAAGAACCTAGTGTTGTTGCTATATAGATTGGTTGAGATGTCATATAAAACTCACCAGGCAATATTTTGGCAACGACCTGTTGACGCTGACGATCCCAGAAGTGATTTATGTGCTCAAATTCTGGCTCGCAACCACTGAGCACCCTGTCAATTTCAACTTTAGCAACTGCGTTCGACAACATATTAGCCACACTGCCTGTTCAATATTGGTTTACGAAACATCGTCCGGCCTACATTTTCAAAATATTTCTGAAAGCCCCCAAGATTCTCACTGTGTCCTAAAATTAGCAGCCCATTGGGTTCAAGCAATTCATAAAACCGTTCAAATAATTCTTGCTGTGTTGGCTTATCAAAATAGATGATGACATTGCGACAAAAAATTACGTCAAATGGCCCTTTCATTGGCCACTGATGCAGCAAATTCAAGCGCTTGAATGTAATCAGCCGTTGAATTTTGGGGTGAACTTTTACACTGCTTTGATTAGTCCCTTTTCCTCGAATAAAAAAATCGCGTTTGTATTCTGGTGGGACACTTTCGATTTTCCCTTCTTCATAAACACCATTTTTGGCTTTTTCCAATACATTGCTATCAACATCAGTTGCAAGAATTTTGGCATCCCAATTTGACAAGTGAGGCTGCAATCCGCTGTATAAAGTCATTGCAATGCTATAAGGCTCTTCTCCCGTTGAACTGGCACTCGACCAAATACGAATTCGTTTTCCACTATTCCGCTTTAGTTCAATCAAACGAGGCAGTTCATTTTCTAAAAGATAACGAAAATGATGATCTTCTCTAAAAAAGCTCGTTAAATTAGTTGTTATCGCATTCACAAAGTAGTCTTGTTCACCTGTTGGATCTGCCTGTAACAACTGGCAATATTCACCAAATGTCTGCAATCCTCTGTCTCGTAATACTCGTGTTAGACGACGGTAAACCATTTCACGTTTACTGTCGCCTAACACGATGCCTGCGCAGTCATACGCAAATTGACAAATGAAGGTAAACTCTCTTTGAGACAAGCGAAACGAACGTTCTCGTTCTCTCATATTCACATCCGTATTAGAATTCTTCCCATTCTTGATCAGCTTCTACGACCGGTCTGCTATTTGCCTTTCTTTTCACCTGTAGAGTCGCTGGCTTAATAACATTTTTTGCCTGACTAAATGTTCCTGTTACGTTTTTAGACTCACCATTATTGAAAAACGACACTTGTTCTAGCAATAATTGCGATTGCTCTTCCATCGACTTACTTGAAGCTGCCGCCTGTTCAACTAACGCTGCGTTTTGCTGTGTCATTTCATCCATTTGACTTACCGCAGCGCTAACCTCGCCAATGCCAGCAGATTGTTCACGGCCTGCACTATCAATATCTTCAAGCATCTTGCCAACTTCTTCAATCGACGACACAAGTTCAGTAAAAGTTTGGCCGGTTTCATCAACGAGTTTAGTTCCTTGTCCAACTGCATCAACACTATCATTAATTAGCCCCTTGATTTCCTTCGCTGCACCTGCTGACCGTTGTGCTAAGTTACGTACCTCGGCAGCAACAACGGCAAAACCTCGACCTTGTTCTCCTGCTCTTGCTGCTTCTACAGCGGCATTAAGCGCAAGCAAGTTTGTTTGAAAAGCAATTTCATCGATCACGCTAATAATATCTGCAATCTTATTGCTCGACTTATTAATATCACTCATTGCGGTAATAGCATTTTGAACAACCAAGCCACCATTTGTCGCTTTTTCCATTACATCGTTCGCGAGTTTATTGGCTTGTGTGGCGTTTTCTGAGTTTTGTTGAACGGTACTAGTTAACTCTTCCATCGCAGACGCCGTTTCCTCTAAACTAGACGCTTGCGACTCAGTACGATGGCTTAATTCGTTATTACCTTCGGCAATCTCGCGGGAAGAATCAAACACATTAGTTGATGCTGAACGAATCTCATCAACCATATTACTTAATTTATCAATTGAGCCATTCATCGCTTTTGCTAACGCTAAGAATTCACCACCGTATTGGCCATCCATTGTTTGAGTTAAGTCGCCCTGAGCCAATGACTGAGCAATGGTGATAGCTTCATTGATAGGTTCAACAACCGCATTCATAAGTCCATTGATGTTGTCGCCTAGGTTTTTCATGAAGCCTTCATATTCAGAAGTGTCAATACGGCTGTCCAACTTACCAGAAATCGCATCGCTGATAAGTTTCTCAACTTGACGTTGTGCATCCTTCTCTTCGGTTAAATCCACCCATTGCACCGCTGTACCTAAGTGATTCTGTTGTTCATCACGTAAAGCAATAGCGATAAGTTCAAATGTCAGGCCAGCTACTGTGATTTCTGTTTTATATGGTAGGTTATCTGGGTTACCCAATAAGTTTTGTTGATGTGCGGGATTCTTATGAAATGAATCAAAGTTTGTTCCAACAATATTATTAACACTAAAAGAAGAGAAAACCGAGCGTAACTTGTCTTCGCGCTTGCGAAGCATAGATTTCACAGCATTATTTGCATATACAATTTTACCGTCGGTATCGGCCATCATAAAACTAGTTGTGCTACCTTCTACTGCAGAAGTTAACCGACCAACCTCTTCTTGTTTATCTTTTAGCGTTTGTTGCATGTCGCCTATGGCATGCAACAATTGGCCAAACTCGTCTTTATTGTCTGTTGATAAATCGTTGTCTAAATTTCCTTTGGCTATTCTATCGAATGTCGCAATGGCAAAGTCCATTGCTTTGATTGCTCCTTTAATAATGACAAAAGCAATAAAACAAGCCACTACTACCACCACTAAAATCAATGAAATTTCAGTATACATTCTGTTTTGTTTGCTTGTTGCGCGCTCTTCAAGAATGCCTGTCAGCGTGGTCATTACGGCGTTATTCAGATCGTATACTTTATCGATAGTTTGTGTTGTTTCTTCAAAGTAGTTGACTGTTCCGTAAGAGAAAGAAGTTGAGCGAACAACTTCACGGTTTATGAGTTCTACAGTGCTTCGAACTGAAGATAATGTATCTTCATATTTTGAAGATAGAACACGTTTAGCATCTGGGTTTTCTTCAAAAATGCGAACACTGCCCGTTTCTAATTCAGACAATAACCCGCTAATATTACTCACCTTTTCAAACATTGCTAACTTGGTTTTTTCATCCATTGTTTGGCTTGCAAGCACTTTCGCTCCTTGCGCTCTCGCAATTCCAAGATAATTCGCTAAGTTCGGTAATGCGTTGGTAACCGCCACCACCATATAATAGGAGTCTAAGTAAGCGTCGAGTGATAAGCCTGACTTATCAGAAACGAGCATGATAGCGCCGATAATATTTGCAAGCACTTGATTATGCATGTTTACAGAATCATCAGCGCTAAGTGTTAAATTAACATCAGCCAAGTCATCCCAACTCTTTTTCAAGCTATTTATTTCACTGTTTATTGGAAGTGACTCCGCTCCTTCCAAAGCCTTATTAAGCTCGTTAAAATGTTGATTAATATCATGTTCGAGAGGCTTTAATCGCGTACCTAATGCTTGGTTGCCGCTTAAGAACCCAGCAGAGGCTCCTCTATGTTGTGCAACTTTTTGAGCAATATCCTGTAAAGGTGCGATAGCTCTAACACCTTCAATACCGTGCTGTGCGATACCAATATCTTTTAGTGCCGTGGCGGTAAGGTAGTAGGTCGTAATAACTAAAGGAATGAGTATCATAAAAAAAGCTAAGCTTAATTTATAAGTTAATTTTACATTGCCAAGTAACTTATCTAACATCTTTCTCTCCGTAATGGTTCATTGAAAAAAGCGTCTACCTCATTTTTCAATCGTTTACTTCCTTAAACTTGTGTTTTCAGGGATGTTATACCAATCCGTATAAGAGATTGCCCACTTAGCGAGAGTTTAAAGGCTTAGAGGCAAGTCATTGATTGCAAAGAATGGTTACTCTCGGCAACTGCGTCCTGCGTTGCCCTACTACCCTACATCCATGTAGGAACCATGTTAAAATCAATAACGCAGCATATAAGTCTTTAAAACTCGCCCTTTGGGAATGCATGGGCAACATGATAACTTCACAAAATGAGCTTGATGTAGAATAACTATATCTTTACTCATTTCGTTTGTTCTAATGCCGCCCATGTCATTCTAAGTGAGTAATTCTTTATGCGGATTGGTATTAAACTACTTAATCAACAACAAACTCTCCTGTTTGCACAAACTATTTCAACTATCTAATTATTCTGCTACTTCCAGTACATCGTCTTTTTCTGACACGCAATATAATTCATCTTGATCGAGCAATTTTTTGGTATCAAGTAAAATAATCAGCTTGTCGTCGATCGATGCCAACCCACTCAAAAAGCAGCTGTCTATATGACTACCAAATTCAGGTGCTTGCCGTATTGCTTTAGGATTGACTTTGTATACTTCTGATACCGAATCAACGACAATACCTACCGCATTCATTCGCTCAGCTTTCTGACTACGGAGTATAATCGTGACTGTTTTTGCATCATATTCGAGTGGTTCGATATCAAAACGTTGACGTAAATCTATGACAGGAATAATTACGCCACGCAAATTGATGACCCCTTTAAAATAATTAGGCTTATTGGGCAATTCTGTCACCGAGCTCCATACTCGAATTTCCTGGACGTATAGAATATCAACACCAAACTCTTCGCCTTTCACTTTAAATGTTAAGTATTCTTTTTCTTCACTCATAACGATTACACCTCCATATGTTGCATTTAGGTTTGTTCACCTATCTGCTGTAAGGCTTTTACATTTAGCACAGTTACAACACTGTCATTTACATTGACTAACCCTTGAACGTTTTCCGGCGGAATACTACCGACAAATCCGGAACCGGCTTTGATATCGTTTTCATCGACATCGATAACATCCGAAACTGCATCCACTACTAACCCCATTGTTTTAGTTGAGGTATCGTTCTCAATGGTCAATACCATCACTACAGTTGAATCAATGTAATCTGCTCGGCAGATATTAAATTTGAGTCTAAAATCGATAATAGGAACAATTAGCCCTCTAATGTTAATCACTCCTTTTACATACTCAGGCGCATTAGGTATTTTTGTCGGTGCTTCCCAACTCCGAATTTCTTCTACACATAAAATGTCAACGGCATAACACTCACTACCGAGATTAAACATCAGGAACTGCTTGCCATTGGAAATAAAATCAATACCGTCAGCTACTGACTGATCACTATCTGGGATCTCATTAACTAGTGCTTGAATATCCATTTAAGCCTCAACCTCTTCAGGTAAGTTTTGTATATGACGATGATTAACATGCATATTATTGCCAATCGCCAGTTGAATTAGCCCAGGAATATCCAGAATCATCGCTACAGAACCGTCACCTAATATCGTAGCGCCAGAAATACCATCAACATGTTGATAGTTGTCTTTCAAGCTTTTGATGACAACTTGTTGTTGCGCCAACAAATCGTCAACCATTAAACCAACTTTCTGACCATCCGCTTCCACTACGACCAACAGAGAATTTTCAATTGACTCATGTTCAGCTTTTAGGTTAAACAATTGAAAAATAGGAATAACTGGCACGTTATCTTCTCTTAATCGATAAAGCACCATATCTCCCGACACTCGATTAATAAGTTCAGGCTTGGTTTGTAATGACTCTACGATAGTTATAAGCGGGATAATATAGGTTTCATCGCCAACACGAATCAGTTGACCATCTAATATCGCCAACGTTAATGGCAGGTTCACACGAAAGGTGCTACCAACATCAATGGTTGATTCAACCTGAACTCGGCCACCAAGCGCCTGAATATTTTTTTTGACTACATCCATGCCAACACCGCGTCCCGAAATATCACTTATTTCTTTAGCGGTTGAAAATCCCGGTTCAAAGATAAGATCAAATACTTGATTATCTGTAAGCATCGCGTTCTGTTCGACGATACCTTTTTCTATTGCTTTAGCGAGCACATCGTCTCGTTTAATACCACCACCATCATCACTTATTTCGATGACTATATTGCCGCCTTCATGCGAGGCATCAAGTGTAATAGTTCCCTTATCAGGCTTGCCTTTCGCTCTACGAACGTCTAAAGGTTCAATTCCGTGATCCACTGCATTTCTCACTAGGTGAACCAACGGATCACCTATTTGTTCCATAACTGTCTTGTCCAGTTCGGTATTCTCACCATTAAGTACCAATTCAATCTCTTTTCCAGTTTTTTTAGATAAATCATGTACAACGCGAGGAAATCGATTAAATGCAAAGCTTATCGGTAACATGCGAATTCGCATCACGCTCTCTTGAAGCTCTTTAGTATTTTGCAATAGTTGCTCTAAGCCTGAGGTAAGACGTTCAATTTTTGAAATGTCGAAGTCATTACCTAATTCAGATAACATCGATTGAGTGATAACAAGCTCACCCACTAAATTTATTAGACTATCAACTTTATCGACACCAACACGTATGGAACCAACTTCCGCTTTATTTTTGGAAAGACCTTTTTCAGTACTTGGTGAAGGCTGATTTGCAGAAGCGCTTTGTTCTATTGATTTACTAACCGATTTAATTTGCTCTCCTTCGCTTTGTGTAGAATGGTCACCTAATTCCGCACTGGATTTATCAGTATCGCTTGTTTCAGCACTTAACGAATGATTGGGAGTTGAAACAGGAGTTACTATCAGTTCGCATTCATCCTCTACCCATTCAAATACTTCACGAATATCCTGTTCTGTTGCATTAGATTTAAGTGATAATGTCCAACTTAAATACAGCTCTTCTGCATCTATAGCTGTTAATGCGGGTAAATGACTGCAATCTGCATTAACTTCAAGTTCACCTAAATCTCGTAATGCATTAAATAGAAATAGTGGGTCATTGCCAGTCTGGACTAAGTGATGCTCAGGTTTAAATACAATATGCCAAACCGTGAGCTCTTGTGTTTGTAATTGACTTTCTTCAGCACACGCAGCAGGTGATGTTTCACCGGATTGTAGCAATGTTTCGAGTTGGCTTGCTGTCTCGCTAATTTTTAACTCATCATAATCAACGCCATCGCGAATGGCTTCGATAAGCAAACGCATACAATCCACTGCTTGTAACAATAGCTCAACATCGGCAGATTGAATTTCTCGGCGTCCATCTCGCATTTCATCAAGCAATGTTTCAACAAGATGCGTAAACTCTGTGACGTGATTAAAACCAAATGTTCCCGCACCACCTTTGATTGAATGTGCGGCACGGAATATTGAATTAATTGTTTCTCCGTCTCCTTGCTGCAAATCCAGCAAGCTAGACTCCATCAATTCCAGCCCTTCGAAACTCTCTTCCAGAAATGTTGGTATGAATTGCGAAAGATCGACGCTCATGGTATCTCCCTATACTACGCGTTTTATTGTTGCTAATAGCTTGTCTGGGTTAAACGGCTTAACAAGCCATCCAGTAGCTCCGGCGGCTTTACCTTTTGATTTCATGTCTCCCGAACTCTCTGTCGTTAACATGAGAATGGGCGTAAATTTGAATGTAGGAAGCTTTCTTAATTCCTGACAAAGGTTTATTCCATCCATATTTGGCATGTTTACATCAGAAATAACCAAATCAAAATCAGAAGACTTAGCTTTCGTTAGTCCTTCCATACCATCTTTGGCTTCAACCGTGTCGTATCCGGCACTCTTCAACGTAAAACTAACCATGTCCCTAATGGAGTTCGAGTCATCAACAACCAGCACTTTGGCCATATTAGTTTCCTTTTTCCTTTAAAATCCTGCTTATTTGTAAACTAAAACACCCTAACTTAAGCATTGTTCCAGTAAGGTATCGTTTACCCCCAACTGTCGAATGCTTTGTCGAAGAATTTCCGAAGACGATTGCCAATCTAATGTCTTGTTTTGGGCTGCAATATATGTGACAGCCGACAACAGTAGCTGCACGCCAACAGTATCTATTCGTGCAAGCTCACTATCATCAATACTGATAGTATCGTTGGAATCAATGAATTGAATTAGGTTAGATTTACATTCTTCCACTTGGGCTATTGTTAAATCCTTTGGTAATTTAAACAAAGTACCGATTCCCATATCCATAAGTTAGAATTGCTAATTTAAAATATATGCCATAATTCCCACTCTGCAAGAAATGGATTCAAATTCATATGTAAAACACGCATTGCAATAATGTGTATGGATAGAACAGATAAATTCCTTTTCCATCCACCTTCGAAATCAACGTCAATTTCTGCTAAGTCCGCCAATACGTTACAAAACTGGCGCACTATAATGAGAGATAAAAACGTTATCCAAAAACCAGATTGTATAAAATATTCCATCCTGAAAAATAGTCTGGCATAATTGCACAGTTAATTGCTAAGAGGACAAAACAATGACAATTGGAGTTGGTGGCTCAACAGCTGAAATCGAACTGGCTAACCTTGTTAATATGGCTGAAGGGATTGAAGATATTTCGTTAGCTGAATACAAGAGCAGAATTACAAAAGCGCAACAAATAATGAAAGCGCACAATATCTCGGCGACTTATATCAATGCAGGCACAAATTTGTATTATTTTACAGGCACTAGATGGTATGCAAGTGAAAGAATGGTTGGTGCTGTCATTCCCCAGTCGGGAGAGTTATTTTATATAGCCCCTCATTTTGAAGTGAACACGCTTCAACAATATATGGCAGTTACAGGCGAAGTTGTTAGCTGGCATGAACACGAAAGTCCTTTCCAACTTTTTGCTGAGACGATTACCCGACTAGACTTAATCAATGGAGATATTGCCATCGATGAGTCTACAGCATTTTTTGTTGCCAATGGCATCCAACAAGCATTGCCTTCAGTAACTTTAGTTGATGCTAAGCCCGTTACTGCGGGTTGTCGCATGTGTAAGTCGCCGCAAGAGATAGCCTTGCTTCAGCGAGCAAAAGACATGACTTTGGCTGTACAAAAAGCGGTAGCTAGAATCTTACGTGAAGGTATTTCGACCACCGAGGTGGAGCAATTTATAAATCAAGCTCACAAGAAAGTTGGAGCTCCAAAGGGCTCCCACTTTTGTATCGTGCTTTTTGGCGAAGACAGTGCCTACCCACACGGTGTTAAATCCCCCAAAGTGCTAGAAAAAAATGATGTGGTTTTAATTGATACCGGGTGCCAAATATTTGGATATAACTCAGATATTACAAGAACCTACGTGTTCGGCGAAGCAAATCAACGACAACGTGAAATGTGGCAAATAGAGAAAGATGCACAGTTAGCCGCTTTCAACGCAGCTAAGCTAGGTGATAGATGTGGCGATGTCGATATCGCTGCCCGAAACTATTTGACGTCAAAAGGATTAGGGCCCGATTACCAAACACCCGGCTGCCCTCACCGGACAGGACATGGCATTGGCTTAGATATCCATGAATGGCCTTATTTAGTTAGTAGCGATGATACGCTATTAAAAGAAGGAATGTGCTTTTCAAATGAGCCAATGTTAGTCATTCCAAATGAATTTGGTATTCGGTTAGAAGATCACTTCTATATGACTAAAGAAGGCGCAAAGTGGTTCACTGAACCATCACATAGTATAGATAATCCTTTTGGATATTAGCATTTAGTTTTTATTAATCACAAAAACTCAAAAATATCACTGACGGGAACTAATACCAATTCGTATAAGCATTAGTTTCCCGCCAAAATTCTATTTTTTATCACGCTTGTCAAACATGTTAGCCCACTTTGTATGCCCTAACTATATTTGTTAAGTCTACTGATTAATTAGAGAGTTAAGTGTCCACAAATTTTCGAAAGAGAAATGGCTAATACCAATCCGCATAAAGAATTGCCCACTTAGAATGACATGGGCGACATTAGAACAAACGAAATAAGTGTAGATATAGTTGTTCTCGGCTTTGGCATCCTGCGTCGCTCTACCTCCTGCATCCATGCAGTCGTACATTAAGCTTATTTTGTGTAGTTATCATGTTGCCCATGCATTCCCAAAGGGCGAGTTTTAAAGGCTTATATGCTGCGTTATTGATTTTAACAAGGTTCCTACATGGATGTAGGTTATTAGGGCAACGCAGGACGCAGTTGCCGAGAATAACCATTCTTTGCAATCAATGCCTTGCCTCTAAACCTTTAAATTCTCGCTAAGAGAGCAATTTCTTATACGGATTGGTATAATATTAGTTATTATTGCCATGCCGTAGATTATCAGTTGGATCTAACGCTAGCATTAGATAGAATCCTAATGAAACAAAGTAATCGAGACCCCTTTAATTTATGAATGCAATTTTTGAATTTTTGCCCTTAGTGCTCTTT
Source organism: Thalassotalea fusca (assembly GCF_053485835.1). Classification (NCBI taxonomy): domain Bacteria; kingdom Pseudomonadati; phylum Pseudomonadota; class Gammaproteobacteria; order Alteromonadales; family Colwelliaceae; genus Thalassotalea; species Thalassotalea fusca. The sequence goes on along the minus strand of NZ_JBQRUN010000007.1, from coordinate 174,730 downwards.
CTTATTGTATCCAAGTTGGTTGATATATATTGGGCTACAGCAACCTTAATCGCCTCTTCAGCACTTCATCTGGTCTATTTTAAAGTCAAAGGTCAACCCGTGCCTAAAAAGACATGGATGTTATTTGGTATGATAACTGTATTTGGCGGCTTAACGATATTTTTCCAAAATGATGCTTTTATCAAATGGAAAGTCACGATAATCAACTTTCTATTCGCTCTCACTCTTATAGTCGGCAACTACGTATTCAAAAAGAACTTTATTAAAGAATTGATGGGTGAAGCGCTAACCTTACCTGAAAGTGTTTGGAATAAAATGAATCTGTCTTGGGCAGCATTTTTTATCTTTTGTGCGTTACTAAATTTATATGTCGCCTATAATTTTGAGCAAGACACATGGGTCAACTTTAAAGTGTTTGGATTACTTGGATTAACATTTGTTTTCGCAATTTTGACTATATTGGTGGTACAAAAATACCTGCCAGAAGAACATGAAGATAATAACCAAGAGTCGGAAAAGATTAAATAAGGAAAATTCGTAAATGTTATACATGATTTACAGCGAAGACGTCGCTGATAGTTTATCATTAAGATTACCAGTTAGAGAGCAGCACCTGTCGCGAATCAAAGCATTACAAACAGAAGGTAGATTGATTATTGCGGGACCCTGCCCGGCAATTGACAGCGAAAACCCAGGTGATGCAGGCTTTACCGGCTCATTGATTATTGCCGAGTTTAATAGCTTAGAAAGCGCACAAACATGGGCAGATAATGATCCTTACATTGAAGCAGGTGTTTACGAAAAAGTTATTGTGAAGCCATATAAAAAAGTACTACCTTAATGAAAAATATACTTGTTAAGCCTACATTGCTCGCTACATTTATTCTCTTGAGTAATGCTACTTTTGCACAAAAACTGCAAAAAACAATAACCGAATGCGAATCAAATTATCAGGACGAATCTGAGCTTTCAATGTGCTTTGATCGTGTCAAAGAAGCGAAAGAGCGGGAACTACAAACGTGGATAAACAACCAAATATTTATTCTCGAAGAGTTCGCACTAAAAACAGGTAGACGTTCAGCACTTGAGATGTTTAAACGCTCTCAACGAAACTTTATTACGTTTAGAGAGAACAACTGTCGTTGGCAATATCTACACCTTTCACCAGATAAGAGTGCCGCACCTGCTTACAAGAAATGTTATATACAAATCACTGATCAACGTATCAAAGAACTGGGCGAAATTACAAATTAACCAATAGAGTATAAGTTCATAGCTTAAATAACCAACTAAACCGAGCAATTTGCTCGGTTTTTTATTTTATAAACCTTCACATATTCAAAGACTTAATCAACACCCAATCAAATGACTTGTAAACTTATCTAAAAATTAACTTACCCACTATTGACACACTGTATAAATACACATACTGTATAACAATACAGCACCAATTGAGACCGAGGTCACTATGAGTAAGCAAGATATGACAAACAAGAATGCAGTTCATTTAACAAAGCTAGATATAAGAACACTTTCAGATGAACAACTATTAGTAAACGAATATGCCAACATCTGTAGTCAATATAGGTCTACAAAACGTTGGATTATGATGGTTGACCCTGAAGAAGAATCGTTAGAGCAATTAGTATTGAGCGAATCAATCGATCCTACACGTGTGCTAAAAGTAAACTCTCGCCACCATCCAGTAAAACTAAACAACATAGAAAGAACGCTGTTAAAAGGTAACTGTTCTGCATTGATACTATGTAACCCAAAGCTAAAAAATAACGAAGTTAGCCAGCTAACCAAAATGGCAGCTATGAGCGATACACAGTGCATCATCTTAAATACCAAACAAAAATTACACTAGAGACTTGAAACCACTGTGGATCATTAACACTATGTAATATAATGCTGGCTTTCATTGAGAATGAGTAATTTATGTCTTGCTTTTGTTGTAGTAATTTGCCCTTTAACCAATGTTGCCAGCCAATTATTGAACAACAAACACTCGCTCAAACACCATTACAACTAATGCGTTCACGTTTCAGTGCATACGCTAGTGGAAATGCGGAATATATTCTCAATACTTACGCTTTAGAAAAGCGAAAGCAACATACGTTGACAGAGATCAGCGAATGGTCAAATGAATGCAAGTGGCTAAAACTAATCATTCACCAATCTTCGAACGTGGCGATTGAAGCGTTTGAATCAGCAGACAATTCTACGGTTACCTTTACAGCGATATATCGACAAGGAAATCACTATTTTCAGATGAAAGAACTATCTCGATTTGTTGTTGAAAAACACCAATGGGTTTATCTTGATGGTGATATTTTAATCCATGACGAGCTAGTTGTACCGAAAAGAAATGACCAGTGCTTATGCGGTAGTAAGCAAAAATTTAAGAAATGTTGTGGTAAGTAGTAAAACATATAACTTATTTTAGGACGGGACAGTTACGCTGTTAACTCAAACAAAGTCGATTGTACAAGCGTGTTCTGAATGTTTTTCAGCCAACCTTCCGCATTAAATTCACTACGCTTGGTCTCTGATTTTGTCTTGGTTTTATGCTGACAATGAATACTTGTATTTGTCAAAACACTAGTCGGAATATGCAGCTTATCGTCTCTAAATGCCAATGGTTTCGGATGCAAAGCATCTTGCAATCTTAAGTCGCTCAATCGGCCCTTTTCAATCATTTCAGCTTGTTCAAAATCTGAAATTTGTTCAACGGCTGTCAATGCTATAGGTGCTGGTTCTGGTAAGTCGAAGAAGCGTCTTAAATCATTAGTCTGCCTGATATGATCGAATTCATCTTTCTGAGGTAATGTAAATTGCGCGTGAAAACGCACATCCTCGTCGAGCATGGCCAACAAAAGCGAAAATTCTGAACGATTTCCTTGATGTACACATTGGTTCAGTGTCGAACCAAGCCTGTGTTCATCGATTAGTGCAGATTGTTGATTGAGTTCTGAGATCAAAGAGAATAACTTCTTAACACATTGTTATTCTCTTTATCGGCAGTTTAATAAATACTTTAGTAAATAATCGACATTCTATTCATGTGCTCAATAAAGTACCTATAAGTTACATAGGAGCTTAAACTACAATTTTTAGGCACTGTAAGATTGACTTACCGGCCAAGAAATTTTAAATGAAGCACCGCCCATCGGGCTATCCTCAACCCATGCGCTACCGTTATGCCACTCCATAATACGTGACACAATTGCTAATCCTAAGCCAAACCCACCGGTTTCTTTATTACGACTCTCATCGCCCCGTGAAAAAGCGTCAAAGATTGTCGGTTTAAAACTGTCAGGCACACCTCTGCCATTATCATCAACGCTAACGGTACACATTCCATCGTTTATGCCAGCATAAACAGTAATTTTTCCGTCACCATACTTTTTTGCGTTAGTGACATAATTAGCAATCGCTCTACTGATAAAATGACTATCACAGGCTACAACAAGAGTCTCGCTTGTACTTTGAATGTTAATATCACTAACAAATGGACGAACATTTTCCACTTGCTCTGCAATAATATTTAATAGTTCATGTTCTTGAATGACTAGCTCAGGTTTTTCACTATCAAAGCTCGCATACAAAAGCATTTCATTGATAAGCTCTTCCAATTCCGCAACGTCTTGAGTTATCTGATTGCGATAACGTTTTTGTTTTTCAGCATCACAATTCGATTCAAGCATTTGCAATGCAAATTTGGTTCTTGCTAAAGGCGTTCTCAATTCATGTGCAACTGCACTAGATAGTTCTTTATGGGCGTTGATTAGTCGCTGGATCTTTCTCGCCATCATATTAAACGCGCTAACCATAGAGGCCATCATATTCGATTTTGCAGCAGGAACATTTGTATTGAAATCGCCTTCGCCAAGCTGTTCGGCGGATTTTCTTAAGGCATCAAGATCTTTTGATATGGGTGACAGCCAAAACAAAATCACTAAACCTAGCAACGCCAAAATAAACGCTCTTAACAGCGCTTCTGCACGTGGCCGTGTTGGCATCTTAGCTGGCCCCAACACCAACAATGTTTGAGAGTTCTCTATCAAATGGTGCAGCACTACATCGTCATCACCATAATAAACGTAGGTATTTCCTTTATTGAGGGCTTTACGATCAGCACGCTCAACATCCTTGAGCTGTGAATATGGCATTAGTTTAAATGGTAATTGATATTTCTTCGCTACTGTTGCGGTTATTTCAGGCCACTCTTCTTGCGGGTGCTTCTGCATATAATCGCCAATAGCCTGCAACATAGTTTTATACCCAGTATAAGATTCAATGTCTTGCTCAAGATAAGAGCGCCAAAGCTCATCTAGCAACCATGAGAAAACAATAAAGCTCAATATAATGAGTGTATACAGGCTAAAAAATGATCGACCTAGTCTCATCAAAATTCCTTTCTAAAAAAAATGGTGAGATACAGAATCTCACCATTTATTCATTCAAATTAATTCCACGCATCCGGAACAAATAAATAGCCTTGTCCCCAGATTGTTTTTATACGAAACGGCGTTTCATTACTATCAAATAGCTTCTTTCTTAATCGAGAAATTCGCACATCAACACTTCGGTCCATTCCATCATACTCACGCCCGACGACTGCTTTGTATATATAGTCCCTATTTTGGACCTCGCCCGAACGACTTGCTAATAACCATAACAAGTCAAACTCTTGACTGGTTAATTCGATATTTTCTCCATCTAAAATAACTTGTCGAGAGCCTCGACTAATATGTAATTTGCCAATATCAATTTCTGTGTTTTCATTACTCTCGCCAGGCAAGTTTCCTCTGCGTAGTAATGCACTAACCCTAGCTAATAGCACACGTGGTTCTACTGGCTTAATAACATAGTCATCTGCACCAATTTCCAAGCCTAACACTTGATCAAAATCCGTACCTTTCGCCGTCAACATTAATACAGGGCCCTTATAGTTTGGTCGTAAGTCTCTACAAACGGAAAAACCATCTTTTCCAGGTAGCATTAGATCCAAGATAATCAAATCTGGTGCAAATAGCTCAACGCGCTTTGCCACTGTGTCGCCACGAAATTCCTGTTTAACATGGAAACCTTCACTTTCTAAAAAGTCAGTAACTAGGTTCGAAAGTTGGCGATCATCTTCTACCAGTAAGATCTTTTTAACTGATGATTTGCTATTGGACATAAAACACACTCCTGTATTATATACATTGCTTGTAAACCTTAGGCTAACAAATATTTTGTTCACAAGGTTTATCAATTTGTATCAACAACCATATTCGTTGAATGCGCCTAGATTAGTCAGTTGACTTGCGTTAAACAAGCGAAAATACAAGGTTTTACCGGGAGGTTACATAAAGTAACAAAACGGTAATTAAGTGCTTTAATGCTTTATCTCGGTTAACAACTCAAACGATTGCAACGGCAAGTTAAGCTAAATATTTATGCGGCATTTAGTTTGCAACTCTCAAATCTTAACAAATATATCATTTGCGCAGTTTGCATCAGTTTGTGGTAAATGAATTCCTTGCTATTTTTCTAGCCCTTAGGTTTTGTTATCATTCGTCACACAAATTGTCGCCAAAGGCTGTCTACATGATAATTCAAAGCAAATCACATATATTACAGACGTGGCTAATCAATACGTAGTACAAATTGAAATCTCTTCGATGCAAGGATCAAGAATAAATGAAAATAGTCTCTTTTAATATCAATGGCCTAAGAGCACGCCTTCACCAATTGCAAGCACTAATTGACAAACATCAGCCTGACATCATTGGCCTGCAGGAAATAAAAGTTCATGACGAAGCATTTCCTTTGGAAGACGTACAGGCTATGGGATACCACGTTTATTTTCACGGACAAAAAGCACACTACGGTGTTGCAATGCTTTGTAAAAAAGAAGCCGACGTAGTCATCAAAGGTTATCCCACAGACGATGAAGACGCCCAAAGACGCATGATAATGGTGAAAACCACGACGGAAGAAGGTGAGCCTATAACCGTGATGAATGGCTACTTCCCTCAAGGCGATAACATAGCTCATGAAACAAAATTTCCTTATAAACGCCAGTTCTATAAGGATCTAATGACGCACTTAAATGAACATCATGACGCAAGCGAAAACATTGTCATCATGGGTGACATTAATATTTCACCGCTAGACCTTGATATCGGCATAGGCGAACCAAATCGCTTGCGCTGGTTAAAAACGGGTAAGTGCAGTTTCCAGCCGGAAGAACGCGAATGGCTAAAAACCCTGTTAGACTGGGGTTTTGTTGATACCTTTAGAGCGTTACACCCAACGCGAGAAGAAAGGTATTCGTGGTTTGACTATCGCTCACGTGGATTTGATGATAACCGCGGTCTGCGAATTGACGTTGTTCTAGCCACGCCATCGTATGCGGAGCGATGTATAGAGTCTGATATAGATTACGAACTGCGCGGTATCGAGAAACCTTCTGATCATGCACCAATCTGGTCAGTATTTAAATAATCATGTGGTAATTGAAGTAGCGAGCCAGTCTCGTTACTTACTATCTAGCCTTATCCAGCTTCACTAAAAGTATCAATACTATGCCTAACTATTTATGTCCCATATGTAACCAAGCGCTGACGCAGCAAACGCGTTTATTCAAATGTGAAAATAATCATACATTTGACCTAGCTAAAGAAGGCTATGTGAATTTGTTACCAGTCCAGTTTAAACGTTCGAAAGAGCCCGGTGATAATAAAGCGATGGTAAATGCAAGAAGATCATTTCTTTCCAAAGGATATTATTCGCCTTTAGCAATTAAGCTTACCGAACTCATGCAAACTTTCCATCCTAATGCGAATACCGTTTTAGACGCAGGTTGTGGTGAAGGCTATTACACCAATCAGCATAAGACGGCACAAAACTGTGTATATGGAATTGATATCGCAAAAGAAGCGATAAAAAAAGCCGCGAAGAAATATGATGACTGTCATTTTAGTGTAGGCACGTTATCCAAACTACCATTTGAGTCACGTTCCATTGATTGGCTTTACTCTATCTATGCTCCGATACTAGAGCAAGAATTTACGCGTGTGCTAAGAAATGAGGGCTTTTTATTAACAGTGACACCTGCTGCTGACCATTTAATCGAACTAAAAACCCTAATCTACGAAAATGCTCTGCCGCACGATCAATCAAGAACCCCAATAGAACAACTAGCGCAAGTGCACGAAGAAAGATTAACTTATGATATGACCATGGAAACAGGCCTAGATACTTTGGAATTGCTTTCAATGACACCATTCGCGTTCAAAGCTAGCGAACAAGTAAAGAAATCACTAGCAGAAATGAAAAGCTTTAAATGCAAAGCAGATTTTTTGATACGGCTTTATCAAAAATAAAATCGATGGGTATATTTACTGCTTAAAATGAAGCGACTGATAACTCACATTTAATAATTTTGCCAAATCAAGATAACGCGGACGTTTTACCGAGAGCTTCACACTACCACCTTGTTCATTTACTTTAGCAACGCCTTGTTTATACCAGTTAGCCAACGAAGGCGGTAAAAACTTATCAGCCTTTACACCAAGCATTACCAGCGCCTGTACGGGAATCGTTAAAATAAAAAACAAATAAACTAAGGCATAAGGTAGATATGACATACCGCCAAGATATAACTGCAAAATAAAGACAATTAATGCGACAGTAGGTAAATAACGGCATGCCCCCCTGCCAACTTGAACAGCACGATACTCGTCAAAATACTGACTTAACTCTACTCTCTGAGGCCACAATAACATGTACTTACGGCCCAATTTGATAAGTTCTACTACACTCATATTCATAAGGGACACATTATAACAACTATTATTTAAAAGATAGCATAAAGTTAGCGCTTAACTAAAGGCATGCCGTAGTTTAGCGCAGAATTTTTGCAGCATGAAATCTAACGCAATGAGGTCTATGGACAACAATCTCAATTATTAAAGGGCTAAATATACATATAAAACTAGGCAAAATCCGCTTAATCCACCTAATAAAACCATTAAAAATATCCAGTTATCTTAAATTTCGCATTCAAAAGCATTTCAATTCAATTAACTATATAAACGTATGCTTATCCAACGACTACTCAAAAAACAACCTACCAACTTAACACAACAAAAACAACAAGATACACACTTTAACAAAGGTTAACAACAAAGATATCCACAGGATTTGTGGATATCCACACTGAAGTTTAGTTCAGAGAAACGCCTACATTTTTATATATTAACTGTCTATTAGCGACAACTACGAAGACTTTTCTAAGTTCAAATACACAATAAGATCATATCTTGATCTTACATGCACATAAACGATCGTCATATGAGGAATTTATTCCTCATTTTTATCAGTAGTATTTTAGAAATCACGACTATAAATGATTAAAAACACCAATAATCACAGCTAGAGATAAGCGCAAATAAGCGTTATAGTAGTGCTATCTAATTTGCCCTGTTAATTTCAATGAAATCACTTACTTTAAGACTACTAAGCAATACATTTTCTATTCACTCTTTACCAGCAAACAGCGAAATCCCAGCGGCTGTTCTAAATGCTGATATGTTTTTTATCGCAAAAACTAATGATGAAGTTTCAATTGTTGCACCTGAATCAGTCAAGATTGAAAGCGAAGATGTTGAAACAGACTGGCAAGCTTTAGAGGTAGTTGGTCCACTGGATTTTACGCTGACAGGTATTATGTCCAGCATTTCCACTGTACTCGCAAATGAAAAGATAAGCATTTTTGCTATTTCTACATTTGATACCGACTACATATTAGTTAAGAGCAATACATTAGAGGCAGCAATTGCTGCCCTTCGAGAGAATCAATACAAAGTGCTTACATAGCATTCATTGGAAAAATCATACATGACGACTATTTACGGCATCAAAAACTGTGACACGGTTAAAAAAGCGCTAAAGTGGCTAGATAACAACGGCATTTCCTACCAATTTCATGATCTACGCGTAGACGGCACATCTGACGATTTAATTGATGATCTTGTCTCTAAATCTGCATGGTCTGAACTGATTAATAAACGCAGTACAACCTATCGTAATTTGCCTGAAAATATTAAGAATAATCTAACAGATGATGCTGCAAAATCAGCCGTTATAGAACAGCCAACCTTACTTAAGCGCCCGTTGCTATTGATAAATAACCAACTACATGTTGGTTTTAAGGCTGAAAATTACCAAACGATATTTGCCAAATAGTATGCAAAAATCTGACGTAATTTCACTAACAAAAGAACTTATCAACAAACAGTCAGTAACACCTGAAGACGCTGGTTGCCAAGATATCATGAAGCAAATCTTATCAGATCTCGGTTTTGTCAACGAAACGATGGTGTTTGAGGATACGACAAACCTTTGGTCTCGACTAGGCAACACTGGGCCACTATTTTGCTTTGCAGGACATACTGATGTAGTACCGGCAGGTGATGAAAAATTATGGCATTCACCACCTTTTGAAGCGACTGAAAAAGATGGGTATTTGTATGGTCGAGGTGCCGCTGACATGAAAGGCAGTCTTGCCGCTATGTTAGTTGCCACCCAACGCTTCATTGCCAAGTATCCAACCCCTAAAGGCTCACTCGCCTTTTTGATAACGAGTGACGAAGAAGGTCCGTTTATTAATGGTACAACGCGTGTAATTGATACACTTGAAGCCAGACAAGAAAAAATTGACTATTGTATTGTCGGTGAACCATCTAGTTCTGATGAAGTTGGCGATGTCGTTAAAAACGGACGTCGCGGTTCTATTTCCGGGTTTCTCAGCATTCATGGTAAGCAAGGGCACGTTGCCTATCCAGAGCATGTCATTAACCCGATACATAAAGCGATGCCAGCTTTAGCAAAACTAAGTTCTTTACACTGGGATAACGGCAATGCTTATTTTCCTCCTACAAGTTTTCAGCTCAGTAATATTCAGTCAGGAACCGGAGCGACAAATGTTGTTCCACAATCACTCAATGCTTGGTTCAATCTAAGATATAGCACTGAGCTTACCGCTGAAGATATCGTAAATCGATGTGAACAACTGCTTGATGGCGAAGCGTTAGATTATGAAATTGAATGGACCTATAACGGTAGCCCTTTTATCACAGAACCAGGCACACTGGTTGATGCAACTGAAAAAGCAGTTTTAGCTATCACCGGCAAAGCCCCTCTACTCTCCACTTCTGGCGGAACTTCTGATGGCCGCTTTATTGCGCCAACGGGTGCACAAGTCGTTGAACTTGGGCCCTGCAATCGAACAATTCACCAAATTAACGAATGTGTGAAATGTGATGATTTGGAAAAGCTCGTCGATATTTACTACCAGATATTGGTAGATGTATTAGGATAGTTGAATGCACGCTGATTGTTTAACCGGAAAAAGCGACCATCATATCGATTGGTTAGGCGAAAATTTAGGTTTGCATCAGGCTGTTGTTGAACACTGGCAAGCTTTGTGTTCAGCAGCGCAGTCTGATGGAATTGATCTTGCCATTGTCAGTGGCTTTCGAAATTTCGACAGACAACTTGCTATTTGGAATGCCAAATATCAGGGTCTCCGTGCCGTCAAAGATCTGAACAACGACATTGTAGATCTTAGCAAAGAGTCTGCACTTAACCGCATTAAAGCTATTATGTTGTACTCAGCGCTACCAGGTACTAGTAGACATCATTGGGGTACCGATATTGATATTTATTCTCCATCAATGTTACCCGCAGATCAAACGCTACAATTAGAACCATGGGAATATGGTGTTAACGGTCCTTTCAACAAGTTAACTACTTGGCTTAGAAAACATGCCAATCAATTTGGCTTCTATTTTCCGTATCAAAAATACCTAGGTGGCGTAGCACCCGAGCCTTGGCATTTGTCGTACTATCCATTGGCAAATGAATTTATGTCATTGTTAACTGAGAAGGTTATCCACCAAGCGATAATTGAGAGTGACATTATAGGAAAAGAAGAGATTCTTTCTGCACTGCCAACGTTGTATAATCAGTATATAACCAATATTAGCACGAGCATAAATCACAATGAATAACTGGATTTTTTACGTAGCTATTGCTTTTGTTATTGTAATGATTGTCGGTAATTTTAGTACGTTTAACAGAGGTGCCAAAAAACCGATGCGCAAACAATCATTAAACGATTTGAAAGAAACCCTACCAAGAACTAACAAAACAAAACATAAAATGTCTACGGCGAATACCGAAACGCAAACCACTGATAACAACCCACAAGATAGTAAAAAGTCATAAAAAAACTCCGTCAAGCGGAGTTTTTTATGATCGCTGCTAGGCGCTTTTCAGCTTAAATCTATAGCACATCCCTGAAAGACAACGCAGGTTCAATAACGTCAAAAATTCTTTCAAGTACATCAAGTGTAAGCACATCACCATTTTCATTATAAAGCGTCACGCTAGTTTGTTCACCACTTGGTGCCAATACAAACTGATAACGTGCTTTTGGCAAGTCAATTACTGGAACGTCGTCACCCCAAATTTTGTCCCACAGACTAACTTCTGGCGGCTCAAAATCGACATAATAGATGCGTTTAGTTTCATCGAGGTCTGCCACAGTAAACCCATAATCATCGAAGAATACAGGCATATTGTTCCACAGTAAGTCTGATGTCATTTCTACAATAAATGCTGGCTCATCAGTATTATTTGTACCGATAGTTACCAACTTTTGATTGGCTCTTAAGAGTCGATTCTCTCGCTGCACCAGTCGATACTGATAATCCACTTCTTCAATAATGAGGTTAAGTAGTTTCTTCTCCATTCGCTCTTTGTCGATTGGATTGATGTTACGATGACCACCTGTTTCATCCGTTTTCATATAGTCAGTTAGTTCAACAGTTAAGGCAACACTTCTACCATGCGGTCGCTTTTCCAGCGTAAAACCAAACTTTGCTGACTCAGTCATTTCGATTTCTTCAAATCCCCACATACCGGAGATTTTCTCATCGTGTACCCAGTCAGTACCTAAAGTAAACACATCACCGTCTTCAGCTAATGACGATACTTCAACTGTTTTCGATGCCAGTTCTTCACGTATTGCTTTGATGATAAAATCCAGTAAATCGCGATCGTCTAATACCTGATCAAACCACACTTTAGCTTTAGTGTTATTCTCTTCAACACGCGTTGACGTGGCAACAGGGAGTACAAGAGAAGGCGCTCTAATATCCATCTCCTTGCCAATAGGACCATCATGATTAATTTTATTAGAAACTTCAAAATCAGACTTCTTATTTACAGGAGACAAGTCTTTCGGAACGGCTATCGGCTTAGATTCAGAAATTTCCGTATAATCAAAACCGCCCTCTGCTTGTTTTTGATTAATTGAGCCACAACCAATCACTGCAACACTTAGCAATGACAAGTAAAACATATTTCGATTCATTAATACTCCCGACAAATCTTGAATCTTTTAAATTCGGTCTATCTTTTATTATCTAGTTAGGTTGGGTGTTAAGACGTAAAAGTCTTACCGAAGTTCAATCACGACAAAACTTTCTTTAAATAGCCTAATCCGCTACGTATCACCGTTGGTGTTGTCAGATGCCGCTACCCAGTGATGCTAACTAGATGATTATTATAATTCGTAAGGCAAACATGGTACTTGCCCCTTATTACAAAAACAAGCAACATCCCTTAATAATTGTGCATCTGTCGCAACTTTATCATTAAATTAAGCCCACGCACTCGCTATTGGTTTGCGACATTTGATATTTGAGCTACAATAGCGCCCTTTTTAAACACTTAGGTTCTAAAATGTCACAATATCTCGTCTTAACCGCTATGGGTGCGGATCGTACAGGTAGTGTTAGCGAGCTAACCAAACTAGCGAGTGAATGCGGCTGTAATATTTTAGACAGTCGTATGGCCATTTTTGGTTTAGAGTTCACACTAATCATGTTACTTAGAGGGTCTGCCAAGGCAATTAACCAGCTAGAGCTCAAATTACCTGCTATCGCCCACGAATTAGAACTAATTACCATGATGAAGCGAACTTCTGGCTACAAAGACAGAACATTCACTGAACACTATCATGTAGAATATGCCGGTATTGACCAGCCGGGCATGTTGAAGTCTGTTACCGCATTCTTTGCGGCAAGAAACATCGATATTTCGTCGTTAAAGTCAGAGATTGATCCTGACACCAATCATAACAGCGCAGAAATACTCATTGCATTAAATAATGAGTATCCAATTGAAAAGCTCGAAACAGAGTTCATAGAATTATGTGAGCAAATTGATGTGCAAGGGTGCATTAAAAAAGTTAACTCAAATTTACTCTAAGGATGACCATGAATACTTTGACCACCGGCGATAATGCCCCATTATTTGTTTTAGCAGATCAAAACGGCAATGCAGTAGATGTTGCTGACTACATAGGTAAACACAATATTCTTGTTTATTTTTACCCCAAAGCAATGACACCTGGTTGTACAGTACAAGCGCAAGGATTGCGAGACGTAAAGGTTGAGTTAGAACAGAAAAATACTGTTGTGTTTGGTATTAGCCCTGATGAACCAAAGCGTTTAGCTAAGTTTTGCGAACGCGACCAGCTAAACTTTACGCTTTTATCCGATCCAGATCATAAGGTTGCAGATCAGTTTGGGGTGTGGGGTTTGAAAAAATTCATGGGAAAAGAATATGATGGCATACATCGTTTGTCATTTTTGATCGGATTAGACGGTAAAATTAGCCACGTGTTCAACAAGTTTAAAACAAAGAACCATCACGAAGTTGTGCTTGAGCAACTTGATTCGTTGTAAATAATACCACTTGGTATAACCCGCTTTGAATGGTAGTTCTTCACACCGCAAGAACTACCTAATTCATTCTATCCCTCATAGCCATTCGAGCCATTTGAGCTACTTGCTTTTCAAGTGATGCTATTCACACGCTTGAGCGAGTTAAGCTTCAGTTGACTGTGCACCTGGGTGTGTCGTAGACCATGCATTTATTACCGCTTTAACTAATGTAGCTAAAGGAATCGCAAAGAATACTCCCCAAAAGCCCCACAATCCGCCAAAAAGAATGACAGCAATAATGATGGTAACTGGATGCAGGTTAACCGCCTCAGAAAATAAAATGGGCACCAATAAATTGCCATCAAACGCCTGAATGATGCCATAGGCTAACATTACATAACCAAACTCAGAACCAACCCCCCACTGAAACAACGCAACTAACATAACAGGAAATGTAACAATAGTAGCCCCTACGTAAGGGACGAGTACCGACAAACCAACCAACACCCCTAACAACACAGCATAATTTAAACCAAGCAAAATGAACGTTACCGTTGACAAAGCCCCGATGATGACGATTTCTATTACTTTGCCGCGAATGTAATTCATAATTTGCTGATGCATTTCGTTACCCACTTGTATCGCCATGCGACGTTCGTTCGGTAAATAGCCCTCAATAGTATTCACAAACGTTGATTTATCTTTCAAAAAGAAAAAAATCATAATGGGCACTAAGATAAGATAAATTAGCAGTGCGACAATGTCAGAAATAGAGTTAAGTGATGCTTTTAGTGCCACTTGCCCCCACTCGATGAATTTGTCATTTATCATGCCAAATGCCGATTCGATTTGGCTTGCTTTCACCAATTCCGGATATTTTTCGGGTAAAGTTAGCAAGTAATTTTGCCCTTCTGATACCATATGAGGCACTTCTTGCAGCAAATTAGCACCTTGTCGCCAAATAACAGGTAACAAGCCCACGGAAGCTACCAGTACAATACCAACAAAGATCGATACAACAATAGAAGTCGCTAATGATCTACCCATTCCCATATGTGACAGCTTATTAACGGGCCACTCAAGTAAAAACGCCAACACTATTGCTACAAATACAGGCATTAATAAGCCACTTAAGAAATATATAAGTAAGAACGCAGTAATTAGGATTACAAGCAAAGTCACTGCATTAGGATCGGAAAAGTTTTTTTTGTACCAATTTGAGAAAAAAGAAACCATTATTCTATCGTACCTGATTTAATGTGAATGCAAATCGCCCCATCGAGCGACTGTTGGCTATATCTGTAACCCTTATTGTCCAAATACTTAGGGATATCATTAATAGAGCCTGAATCTGCTATTATGACAATACATTCGTCTGACGCGAGCATTTTTTTTAACATCACCCGCATTTTAACTAAAGGCAATGGACATTTATCTTTGCGACCATCATATTCATAAATCATAATAAAATCTAAATTCGACACTTTTGTTTAATTATCTTATTTGAGACAATGGAAAACAACATGTGTTATTCAGGATTGCGAGAGTTTAAGGCATTTTAAATGAATAAATTACCAGACAAACCCACGCTAAGGGAAATTAATGCCTACAAGAAAAGTTTAAACTGGGGCGAATTACCTCCTGTTTATCGCTTGGCGGCTAATGCCGTTAGCGATCTAGATGGCATATTGACGCACGGATTTAACAATGCCTACAAAGCGCTTTTCGATAAAAAGAATTGGAACCTAACACTGCTAGATGGCTATATTGACGAAACAAAAAATATTCAAACTCATCGTAAACCTAGAATCGCATTGAGTCATGTGTATACAAACGAAACATACGAGCTACATTGTCTACCAATCGTCAATAATGAAAAGGTGCGAGGCACTTTAATTAAACATTCAGGCTGCCCTTTTATCAATTGGACGCCGGAAACCATGCAAGTCATTATTCGATTAAACGCTCTCGTATCATTTATCACATACGCTTTCAGAAAAGGTGATACCGCAGACATGAGCTTAATCAAGTTTGCGCATCTAAAAGTTGAGCAATCAATTCTAAAATTAAGGGAATCTTTTGATATTACAGACGTCATAGGATATAACATAGCGGAGTTTTGTCAGGAAATTGACAGTAGAAAAAATGCTCCTGATATACAAGATTTACTTGATTCATGACCAAAATGTGGGCCCTATAATTTGCTAAATATTAAACCACTGATTCTCGCAACCAGCTTATCAAGCTTGTTAGCCATTGCATCAACATCCGCTATTGCACAAGACAAAAATAAATTACCCGATATCGGCGCTGCTGGCGGTAGTATTTTGTCAATAGAAAAAGAGCGTCAAATCGGCAAAGCGATGATGAAACAGTTAAGAGCGACACAGCCGATAATTAATGACCCTGTTTTAATAGAGTACATTAATGACTTGGGCAATAAGATGGTGCGCAACGCAAATGACGTCAATTATGGCTTTGAGTTTTTTATCATCGACAATAAAGAACTTAACGCTTTTGCATTTTTTGGCGGTCATATTGGCATTCACAGTGGCTTGTTGACAACAGCGGATAATGAAAGTGAACTGGCATCAGTTATCGGTCACGAAATTTCTCATGTTACCCAAAGGCACTTGGCTCGCAGATTAGAAGCACAAAGTAGAGCTCAGCCGTTAACTATGGCAGGAATGGTGTCGGGCGTCTTACTGGCGTTAGTCAACCCAACAGTAGGTATGGCTGCATTAAGTACTAGCATGGCCGCAGCGCAACAATCATCAATCAACTATACACGTAGCAATGAAAAAGAAGCCGACCGTGTTGGCATAGCACTATTAGCTAATAGTGGCTTTGATCCAAATGGCGCCCCAAACTTTTTCGCAAAAATGGCTGAGAAATATCGCTACCAAAGTAAACCACCAGCAATGCTATTAACCCACCCATTGCCTGATTCTCGAATAACTGATGCTAGGGTACGAGCACAAGGCTATGGTACAGTTAGTGTTCCGCCTAAATTGGAATTTGGCCTAGCTAAAGCACGTATTCAGTCCCGATACGAAGGTAATCCTAAAGACAATATTAAGCATTTTGAGCAACAATTATCACTCGAAGGAAGTGCTTTTAAAGCAGTGCCTTTGTACGGCCTTGCCAACGCTTATTTTAAAAACAAAGAGTACGACAAAGCTGAAAAAATACTAACTGATTTATATCAGGCAGATAAACGAAACTTATTTTACGCTGACGTACTATCAGACATATATATTGAAACAAAGAACTTTGACGCTGGTATAAAGATGCTTTCAGAACTGTTTGCGTTAATGCCAAACAATCAGGTTGTCACCTTGAACTACGCAAACGTACTTCAGGAAGCAGGCGATTTTTCAAAAGCAGAAGTTTTATTGCAAGACTTTTTGATTCTTTCACCAGACAACTTCATTGCGCACGACCTACTAACGACCGTTTATCGTAAGCAACAAAAAACTGATTTAATGCACATTAGCAAAGCGGAAGTATATGCACTTATGGGTGGATATGCACAAGCCGTAGACGAACTGCAGACAGGTTATAAATATGCGAATGACAAACCACTTATTCGCAAACGAATTAAAGCCAGAATCTTGCAATTGCAGGAAATGGAAAACAAATTAAAACGACTAAACTAACTTTGAGAAAATCTATGTTCACTATTTATCATAATCCTCGTTGCTCTAAGAGCCGACAAACACTCGCTTTGTTAGAAGAGAATAATGTTGAAACAACTATTGTTGAGTACCTTAAAACGCCTTTGAATGAATCAGAGATAAACTCGCTTTTAGCAAAGTTATGTATCTCTCCAATTGAGATGATGCGTACTAAAGAAGCCGAATTTAAAGAACAAGGCTTGGCTGGCGCAGATGACGCTACCCTTATTCAAGCGATGATTAACACACCGAAACTCATTGAACGCCCTATCGTGGTAAATGACGACAAAGCGGTAATCGGTCGCCCACCTGAAAATGTATTGCAATTAATAGAGAACTAATCAACAGATGAAAAGAGTTCTTAGTACGCAAACTCATAAGAAAATAGCCTTAATTGGCTATTTTTCTTTGCTAATTTACATGCCATTGTGGCTTTTATGGATAAATCCATCAGAAAGCTTATCTACAACGCTTACATTAGTGTTATTCACCTTACCTTTGCTATTTCCAATGAAAGGATTGATAAAGGGAAACCCCTACACATTTGCATGGTCTAATTTTGTACTTATGTGGTACTTCTTACATAGTTTGACCACATTATGGGTGTCTAGTAACGATCTTGTTTGGGCAAGCATAGAGCTGATTTTAACGACAATGATGTTTATATCAGGCACATATTATGCGAAATATCGTGGACAGGAACTAGGATTAAGTATCCGTAAAAAGCAAGATAAAGAAAGCTAGTCGATTTGTTACTCATATGTTAAGTTAGCGCCTAAATTTAAATGTTAATTTATATAAGACGCAATAATCTAAACATAGAATAAGGAAGTACGATGAAAAAGTCTTTGGTTGCGCTGTCATTGATTGCTTTGACAGCTTGTGGCGGTGGAGGTGGCGGCACCGATGAAGCACCAACAATCCCTAGTGCTCAGGCTCCAACTATTGTTTCAAGTGGCAGCTATTCACAGGGTGAGTCAGTAGAAATCGCCCTGCTATCACCGACGCAAGCCATTAGCAATATTCAGTGGCGACAAACCTCCGGCGAAAGCGTTACTTTTCACGCAGCCAACAGTAAAGTCATTTCGTTTGCAGCACCTGCGACAGGCGATTATGCCTTCGAAGTTAGCTATACAGATAGCAATGGTCAAAACGCCAGCCTGTCACATTCATTTTCTGTCTCAGGTGATTCCAGTTTATTAAGCGCACTGCTTAGCCACGCGGTAGTTGAAAGCAACAAAGTGTCTTTACGTGCATATGTCGATGAAAACACGAGTTTCGATTCGATAAAGTGGACACAAACAGCAGGGCCGCAAATAAGCTTATCTGGCGATACAAGTGCCGGAAGTTTAGACGAACAAGCTGCCATATTTTTTGACGCGCCAAACGTTGCCCAAGACATGCTATTAACATTTGATGTGACAATGTCAGCGAATAGCGAATCTTATGTTGATACCGTATATGTCCTCGTTGAAAACAGTAGTGTTGCTGTCGACAATGTGAATTCTATCCATGGCAGTAGAGTTGCCAATGTGCATGCATTTAATGCAACTTCCCCTTATGCAAATACACTGGTCGGTTGTGTGTATTCCAATGCTTGGCATATTAATAATTCATGCAGTTTTTCAGATCTACCGTTGATTGCTCATGACAACGAGCATCCAAGTTTAGATGACATT
Source organism: Thalassotalea fusca (assembly GCF_053485835.1). Taxonomy (NCBI): domain Bacteria; kingdom Pseudomonadati; phylum Pseudomonadota; class Gammaproteobacteria; order Alteromonadales; family Colwelliaceae; genus Thalassotalea; species Thalassotalea fusca. The sequence goes on along the minus strand of NZ_JBQRUN010000007.1, from coordinate 155,581 downwards.
ATGGATCGTGTTGTAGTTTCGCATAATTGGATGGGAGAACGTTTTCAACAATGGATGGAAGCATTTGATGAACACGATGATTTCAAAAATTTGTTGCGTGCAACCAGTGCAATTGTCATATCCTACGATATACGTCCTTCTTTTTATCATCCCTATTCTGGCGCAATTTACCTAGATCCCGATGATTTATGGCTTACACCGGAAGAGCGAGACACCATTAACCAAGCACCCGATTATCGTGCAGCCTTTGGCAGCACATTACAATTTGAAATGCCTTGGCGTTATACGCTCAATAACGAGTCTGTGTATTACTTCCCATTCATAGAACAACGTGCTTCAAGGGAACTTGAACATACTAAGCATGCATTTGCGTCGTTGCTCTACCATGAACTCGCACACGCCAATGATTATTTTCCACCTTCTCGCTGGCAAAGCATTAGTAGTTCCACAACGTATGTTAGCTACGTAAACAGTCAATTGAACAACATCAAATCAATTCAGTTAAACGACGTTTTTCCACTAGGAGGAAATGAGATGTTCGGTTTAGCAGAAGTCAGATTCCGTGGCGCAGATGCTTCAGCAACGCAACAATCTTATACTACTGAAGATGTAGCAAACTTTTTTAGCGTAGAGCAAGCACCACAGTTTTACAGCTATACCAGCACACGTGAAGACTATGCTATTTTATTCGACGGTTTTATGATGCAAGCACGCTATGGCATAATGCGCGATGTAGGTGTAAGTGATCAGGAATATGATAACGTAGTTTGGGGTCAGCGCGGACGCGAAGGCGACGAACAAATAAAGCCACGATTAAAGTTTACCGTGGCAGAAATTCTGCCTGAATTTTCAGAGGCTGATACATTGATTGACAATCTCCCAGCGCCAATTGCGCTGCCTACCGGCGTTCACTGGAGGGACACAAGAGTATTATCCGAAACCGCCCGTCCGGCAAAACAAAAGTCGTTAGCCGAACAGCTGCTCGATTTTTCAAGTGCGTCAAAAGTAAGACTAATGCCTATCGAAAACAGACGATTTAAGGAAGTGACACTAAATTAAGCCAAGCATGCAAACTGTTTAAAGCTTAATGACGCTCTTAATAAAGGGGATAGTAATTTTACGCTGTTCCCTTATTGATGCGCTATCTAATTGATCTAAAGCGGTTAATAGCGCTCTCATGTCCCGTGATAACCTTGTCATCAAAAAACTTACCACTTCATCTGACAGATATAAGCCACGCTGTCTGGCTCTAAATTGAATAGCTTGCATTTTTTCATCATCGTTTAGCAACTTGACTTGTTCAACCAGCCCCCATGATAGCCTAGAGTGTAAATCAGGTAGGGATATATTCAATTCAGGAACACTTACATTCCCAGTGATTAACAAACACTTGTTGCGTTCGCTAATCCGATTATACAAGTCAAAAATTGCACGTTGCCAACTATCATCACCAGCAACACAATGAATATCGTCGAGACAAACCAAATCCATATGCTCTAATCCTTCGAGCACTTCAACAGAAAGGCTTTTCAGTTCATTCAACGATAAGCAAATCGACGATTTGCCCATTTCTTGCGCGAACGCACAACTACCATGGATAAGGTGCGACTTACCACTGCCTGATTGGCCAAACAAATAGAAGCCATTAATCATTTTTTCAGCTTTCACGCTATCCATTTGACGAATAAAGGCTTTCAACTGTACAACTACGTGTTCATTAGTTTTTCCCTGATAACTCACAAACGTTTCATCATCAGGCAATTGTACAGCGAGTGCTAATTGAGCTTCTTGTTTCAAGGCTGACTCCAGTACAATACAGGAATCGCGTCAGGGTTTTCTGGCGCCAAAGGATCTAACCTTTGTTGCAGTGCATTGTCTAGCGCCAATGACGCAATAAACGCGGCTTTTGTCCCTCGAAGTTTCAATTCAAATTGTCTAACACGTTCGGCTACATTCACTAAAGTGACACTTTGAACCACAGATAAATTTGCCAAATATTCAGACACTTTTTTGGTTTCTGTTAATGAATTAGCATCTACAATGTCCACCAACAACGTCTGCTCAGCACTAACGTTAATGGCATAGTCTTGATATATAACTTCTGTCAAATCTGATAACGCCTGCTCCATTAGTACAGGTAATGCACTTCCTTGATATTGATTACCAACAGTTTCTGCCCCTTCCTCCATAATAAACTGCCAATCAAGCTGATATGACTTTTTACACAGAGGCTCACAAGTCAATAGGCTGTCTGACGCTGCCGGATTATGACTTGTCTCGTCGACAATGCGAACGACGACTATATTTTCTGCCTGGTAGCGCTGCGAGGCATAGTAAATTGGCGAATAAAAACGACCCCATAGGTCAGGCATTGATATCTGCTGACTGTCCGTTAAGTCCATTAAAGGCATTACCATCGGTAAACCTCTATTAGCTGAAAATGTTTTGACCGTATCAATTATCACATGCGCTTCATTATCAGCCATTACTTTGCGTTCCAACCCTTCCTCGAACAGAAGCCAAACCACAACTTGCGGGCGCAAACTTCCCCAAATAGGTATTTCTCCCTGCATGAATAAGTCATTGACCTTTTGCTCATCGAACGTGACGACAAGGTCTAATTGATTAGTTGTTTTTTCGTAACGATACGCAACTAGAAATTGCTTATACTGAGCAAGCGATCGTTTGATAAATGGCTCATTTAGTATCGATGGTTTGCCACCAACTTTTACCAAAACTGTCTTAAAAGCTTCTTTTATCGCCTGATCACGAGCGTTTTGGCTCTGGCTAGTCACAGCTACCTTGGCAAGGTACAGATCCTTGACTTCTACGCTCTGCACAGACAGAGAAACAAAAATCAAATATAAAACAATCAAATATCTATACATAAAAGGTAAAAATGCAAATTACATGTGGCGGATCTTACCACATCAAAAGCAGTTTTAGTCCTCTTAAAAAAATAATTTATTTAAAGATTTTATCCGTGACGTCACGCTGGTAGAATATGCGCTTTTATGAACGTTGGTTTTAATTGAGGTTTTTACCGTGAGCGACAATAAACAGTCTCTAAGTTATAAAGACGCGGGTGTTGATATCGATGCAGGCAATGCATTAGTTGAGAATATTAAAGGTGCAGTAAAACGTACTACTCGCCCAGAAGTAATGGGTGGATTAGGTGGTTTTGGCTCTGTGTGTCAACTCCCAACTGGTTATAAAGAGCCAGTACTTGTTGCAGGTACAGACGGTGTTGGTACTAAATTACGCCTAGCAATTGACCTTGAAAAGCACGACACAGTAGGTATCGACCTTGTTGCCATGTGTGTAAATGACCTCATTGTACAAGGTGCTGAACCTTTATTTTTCCTTGATTACTATGCCACAGCTAAACTAGACGTAGATGTTGCATCTGCCGTAGTTGAAGGCATTGCTGAAGGCTGTGTGCAATCAGCATGTGCGTTGGTTGGCGGCGAAACAGCCGAAATGCCAGGCATGTACCATCAAGGTGATTACGATATAGCGGGCTTCTGTGTAGGTGTTGCTGAAAAATCACGTTTATTAGACGGTTCAAAAGTTAAAAGTGGCGACCAACTTATTGCTTTAGGTTCAAGTGGTGCTCATTCAAATGGCTATTCTTTAATTCGCAAAGTACTTGAAGTATCTAATACCGATACAAATGAATTGCTTGACGGCAAATCGATCGGTGATCGTTTACTTGAACCAACGAAAATTTATGTTAAGTCTGTTTTAGCCTTGTTAAAAGAAGTTGATGTGCATGCACTGTCTCATATTACTGGCGGCGGTTTTTGGGAAAATATTCCTCGCGTATTACCTGAAAGTGCACAAGCAGTTATCAATGGTGATTCTTGGCAATGGCCAGTAATTTTCAACTGGTTACAAGAAAAAGGTAACATTACTACACACGAAATGTATCGCACATTTAACTGTGGTGTAGGTATGATTATCGCTGTTCCTGAAGACAGTGTTGAACAAAGCTTAGAGATTCTAAAAGCGCACGGCGAAAATGCATGGCACATTGGTGCAATTGCTGAAAAAGCTGAAGGTGAAGAACAAGTAATCATTAAATAAGGGTTGGCAAATATGTCACAACGTATTGTTGTCCTTATTTCTGGTAGTGGCACTAATTTGCAGGCGTTAATAGACGCCTGCAAAAATACACAGTTTCCTGGTGAAATTGTTGGTGTCATTTCAAATAAGGCTGAAGCCTATGGTTTAACACGTGCTAAAGATGCAGGTGTTAGCACCAAAGCTTTATCTCACAAAGCCTTTGATAGTAGAGAAAACTACGATGATGCATTAATTGCAGCCATCGATGACTATCAAGCTGATCTTGTGGTACTCGCGGGCTTTATGCGTATACTCACACCTAAATTTGTTCAGCATTATCAAGGGCGTTTACTCAATATACACCCTTCTCTTCTACCCAAGTATCAAGGACTAAACACTCATCAAAGAGCAATTGACGCAGGCGACACCGTTCATGGCGTCAGTGTACATTTTGTAACAGAAGAGCTAGACGGTGGTCCGGTAATATTACAAGCCAAAGTCCCTGTGTTTGAAGGCGATACCGCAGACGAGCTCGCAAGTCGAGTGCATGAACAAGAACATCGCATCTACCCTCTTGTTGTTAAGTGGTTTTGTAGTAATCGTTTAGCTATGATAGATGAAAAAGCGGTGCTTGATGGTAAAGTATTGCCTGATTCAGGGTACGCTAACGAAGAATAGTACTGGAGGTAGTTATATGTTAAAGCAGTTGATTGCGCTGGTATCGATGTCAATATTATCGTCGACCCTAGTATGTGCTCAGGAAAACCAACCTGAAACAAACGCCGTTGTAATAAAGCCATTTACCGCAGAGTACACAATACTCCGTAAATCCGACCCAGTCGGTAAAGGTATTCGCAAGTTAACGACGAATGACCAAGGGCAAACAGTTTATAGCTACGAAACGAACATTGAATGGCTGATTTTTTCAGATCATCGTGAAGAAAGTTCTGTAATTCAAATTGATAATGGCCATGTAACACCGCAACTATACCATTATGAACGTACCGGTACTGGACGTGATAAAGAATATAAATGGCAGTTTTCCATCGACAACAATCAGGCGAAAGACCTGTTAAAGAACCGAGTTGTTGACGTGGACTTTCCTACCAATATTCAAGACAAGCTCAGTTATCACTTACAACACCGTATGAATATGATGAAAAACCCGACGCAACGTCATTTCGTTTACCCAGTTATTGGTACATCGGGGAAAATTAAAAACCTTGTGTACGAGTATGATGGCGAAGAAGAAGTCATGTTGCCATACGGTTTAGTGAAAGCGATAAAGCTAAAACGAGAAGTTGTTGAGAAAAAACGCGTCACCTATGCTTGGTTCGCTCCTGAACTTGATTACCTGATGGTAAAACTTTACCAAGTAAAAGCTGGCGCAGAACAGTTTGAAGCGCAGCTAAACAAAATAACTACACACTAGCAACGATATCAACGAGATTACGTTCAAGTGTAACTAGAGCGCGGGGCAGTTTTTACAATAAATTGCCCCGCGTTTTTCTATCAGCTAGATTAACCATTCTCAGAGGGCTGCCCCTCAGTTTTTCCGGTAGCCACCGACTCACCTAAACAAAACAGCTGCCATTCGCCAGCAGACATCTTATACCACTCCTCATCAGCCGTGAGTGGCTGCGTAGCAATCACCGTTACAATGTCTTTGTCAGTCGTTTCTTTGTGAAAGTCTACTTCCACTTCCGCATCAATCAAACTTGCCATACCGAATGGTGCACGACGCGTTATCCAGTGCAAATTATTTGAACAAAAAGCAAATAAATGCTGACCATCGGAAAGAATCAAGTTAAATACGCCAAGCCTTTTAATACGTTCACATAGTGAGGCAATATAACGATAGAGTTGATCGCTCGTTGGTTCATCACGACCAAATTTATTGTGAAGCTGATCTAACAACCAACAAAAAGCATGTTCGCTGTCAGTTTGACCAACAGGTATATGTAATGATACTGGAAGTTCTTCTTTAAAGTCTTTCAACTGACCATTATGCGCATAGGTCCAATGACGACCCCACATTTGCCGAGTAAAAGGGTGCGTGTTTTCCAAACACACATTACCCGAATTCGCTTGGCGAATATGGCAAATCACGGCTTCGCTCTTGATCGGATATTCCGTGACTAAACGTGCAATTGGCGATTGAGCACTTGGTAGTGGATCTTTAAAACTACGACAGCCCTTTCCCTCATAAAATGTAATTCCCCAACCATCTTTATGTGGCCCAGTATTGCCACCACGTTGCATTAGCCCGCTAAAACTGAAACAAATATCAGTAGGCACATTTGCACTCATTGCCAATAGCTCACACATTCCAATTACTTATCCAATTAACTTCATATTTGATAAGTATACTAATATTAAAAAATACATTGAATTTTTTATAGAGCAAGATTAAGCTAAACGAGTCTGGTCTGACCTCTAAAAATAACTAAGGAATACATGTGGAAATGCTAACCTGGATTATTGTAGCGATAGCCCTTATTGGCTTCATGGCTTATACAAGAGCTACGCTTACAACATTCACTCTTTCTTTTGCCACACTCATGGCAATAGGCACTGTTTTTGATGTAGTGTCATTTTTTGGCTGGTTACTATTTGGTGTAATTGCACTGCCACTTAATTTAAGTGACGTGCGAAAGCAGTATATTAGTAAGCCATTATTAAAGATGTATCGAAACATCATGCCAGAGATGTCACGCACTGAACAAGAAGCTATCGATGCGGGTACTACATGGTTTGAAGCGGATTTATTCCGTGGCAACCCTGATTGGCAAAAACTGCACAACTACCCTCAGCCTCGATTATCAGCTGAAGAGCAAGCCTTTTTGAATGGGCCTGTTGAAGAAGTTTGTAGCATGGTTGACGAGTTTGATATCACACATAATCGTGCAGACCTTCCTCCAGAAGTATGGCAATACTTAAAAGATAACAAGTTCTTTGCCATGATCATCAAGAAACAATATGGCGGTCTTGAATTTAGCGCCTATGCACAATCTCGCGTGCTACAGAAGCTATCTGGCGTAAGCACAGTACTAGCGAGTACTGTCGGTGTGCCGAACTCATTGGGCCCAGGCGAACTGTTACAACACTATGGCACCAAAGAACAACAAGATTACTACCTACCTCGTTTGGTAAAAGGTGAAGAAATTCCTTGTTTTGCACTAACAAGTCCAGAAGCAGGTTCTGACGCTGGTGCAATTCCAGATTTTGGTATAGTTTGCGAAGGCGAATTTAACGGCGAAAAAGTACTTGGTATGCGCCTTACATGGAACAAACGCTATATTACGCTTGCACCAATCGCAACCGTTTTAGGCCTAGCTTTCAAACTACAAGATCCCGATCACCTATTAGGCGAAGAAGAAGATTTAGGCATCACCTGTGCGTTAATTCCCACTAACATTGATGGTGTCATTACAGGTCGACGTCACTTCCCTCTTAATGTGCCGTTCCAGAATGGACCAACGCAAGGTGAAAATGTTTTCGTACCTTTAGATTTTATTATCGGTGGGCCAAAAATGGCTGGACAAGGCTGGCGCATGCTAGTTGAATGTTTGTCAGTGGGTCGCGCAATCACATTACCTTCGAATAGCGCTGGTGGCATTAAGTCTGTAGCACTCGCTACTGGTGCATACAGTCGTATTCGCCGTCAATTTAAATTGCCTATCGGTAAAATGGAAGGTATTGAAGAAGCGTTGGCACGCATTGGTGGTAATGCCTACTTGATGGACGCAGTTACTACAGTGTCTACTGGCGCCATTGATCTTGGCGAAAAACCTTCCGTAATTTCTGCTATCTCAAAATACCATTTAACTGAAAAAATGCGGACATCAATTGCTGACGCTATGGATATTCATGGCGGTAAAGGCATTTGTTTGGGTAAGAGTAATTATCTAGGTCGAGGCTATCAAGGTGCGCCTGTTGCCATCACCGTAGAAGGTGCCAACATATTAACGCGTAGCATGATTATTTATGGCCAAGGTGCTATTCGTTGTCACCCGTACGTGCTCGCAGAACTCGATGCGGCCAAAACCAGTGATGAGACGAAAGCACTTGAAGATTTTGATCATGCGTTATTTGGACACATCGGCTTTGCTACCAGCAATATCATTAGAAGCGTTTGGTTCTCATTAACAGGAGCACGTTTATTAAAAGCACCGTTTAATGATGATACGCGCCGCTATTACCAGCTTATGACACGTTTTAGTTCGAACCTAGCGATGTTGTCTGATATTGCTATGGCAACACTAGGTGGTGAACTTAAGCGCCGTGAACGTATTTCAGCGCGTTTGGGTGATGTGTTAAGTTACCTTTATATTGCCAGTGCCACATTGAAACGTTTTAACGATGAAGGTCGACAAGCAGACGATCTCCCTCTAGTTCAATGGGCATTAGAAGACTCATTATATAATTGTCAGGAAGCAATGAATGAGCTCATCAGTAACTTCCCAAATAAGGCTGTAGCTGTTGCGCTTAGAGCGGTAATATTCCCATTTGGCACTTGGTTAAAGCGACCGTCAGATAAACTAGATCACAAGGTTTCAGTTATCTTACAAACGCCATGTGCAAGCCGTGATCGTATTGGACAAGGCCAGTATTTAAAACGTTCTGAAGACAATGTACTGGGCCAACTTGAGCAAACGCTCGATAACATTCTTGCTTGTGAGCCTATCTTTGATCGTGTTTGTGATGCTATTGGAGAAAAACTACCATTCTACCGCTTAGGTGAAGTAGCTGACAGAGGGCTAGAAATTGGTGCGATTACCGAAGAAGAGGCAGAATTGCTAAGAGCGACTGAAGCTGGTCGACTTGCTGCAATTAATGTTGATGACTTTGAACATGAAGAATTGATTTCAGCTGCACATAAAGCGGCAAGTTAAGCGTTCAACCCACCATTTGAAAACAGAAGGCAAGATATTGATATCTTGCCTTTTTTTCAACCACACCAATTAGAATCACTATTATTCAGCGTACACATGTGACAAAGAAAACCGTACACTTCCCTTTCATAAATCGTTAAAATATCTGTCACAATCCACTGAATTTAACGATAGATGCTTTCATTTTTGCCTAAATTTCTTTTGATGCCGCTTTCCTTTATTCTGTTTTGTGCAAACCTAGCATTTTGTGGAACATTAATCATGTTAGGCGGTGTTTTGCGTTTTTTAATCCCGCTTAAACCATTTCATCAATTATTATATAAGCCTATGCATGCAGTATATGCACTATGGGCACAGTCTAATTTTGTCATAATGAATATGTGCAATAAGGTGGACTGGGAAGTAACAGGAAACTTTTCGTTAAACAAATCTTCGTGGTATTTGATCATAGCAAATCATCAAAGCTGGTTAGATATCTTTGTGCTTTCTGCTTTCACTCGTAAACACACCTCAACAGGCAAATATTTTCTTAAAGACTCTTTGAAACATATTCCCTTTTTAGGTATGGCATGTAAAACATTAGACATGCCTTTTATGAAACGTTATAGCCGAGAGTTTTTAGAAAAAAACCCGCATCTCAAAGGTACCGACATTGAAACAACACGACGATCGTGCCAAAGCTTTAAAGAGCATCCAACGGCGATTATCAATTTTGTCGAAGGTACAAGATTTACCAAACAGAAAAAACAACATACTCAGTCGCCTTTTAACAATTTATTGGAACCTAAAGCTGGAGGTATTGCTTTTACACTAGCCGCCCTTGGTGAACAGTTCGATAAAATAGTTAATATCTCTATTGTCTATCCTGACAACCCAGGCCACATAATGAAAGACATGTTGGCGGGCAAACTCTCACGCATCGTTATAGATATTGAATTAATTGATATTACGCCTGATTTGATAGGCGACTACTTTGGCGATACCAGTTTTAAAAATCACTTTCAACAGTGGTTAAATAGTGTATGGCAACAAAAAGATTATAAGATAGCTAAAATTAATGCTTCACAAATAGCTGTAATGTCTCAAAATCCCATTGAAAATTTCAGTAAAACCAGATAATTTGTAACTTTGTTAACAAGGGAGTAACAATTAATGACAGCTATTATGGAAAAAAACACCGTCAAACGCCGTACCAAAGGTGAACAAACACGCAAACAGATTCTACATGCCGCAGTTGAAGTACTTGCGCAGCAAGGCATAAAAGGTACCACGCACAGAGCGATTGCCAAGCATGCCGGACTACAGCTTTCGCTCACTACCTACTATTTTAAAGATATACAGGAACTCGTCCATCAAGCGTTCCAACTAAACTCCGCTGATACTATGGCCAAAGCCCAGTTTGCGTGGCAACAGACATTCGATATATTAGATTCCTATTCAAAGACGGAATTGCGCAAGGTATCACTAAAAGAAGAATTGCGAGAAACACTCACTGAATTGGCCACAAATTATTTGCTCGACAAAGTTAAAAACCAACCGATTACGTTAGCGGTTGAACAACTCCTATTCACGTACGTACAAACAACACCAGAACTACGTCAACTTGCCAAAACCCATCGTGATGCATTAAAAGCACCGTTTAGTCGCTTGTGCAGATATTTTAGTAAGAATACTGCAGAAATAGATGCTGAAATATTACTTACGGTATTTACACAACTGGAGTACAAAAACTTAGGTATAACCTTCAGTGAAGTTGACGCTAACGAAATTTACGAACATATGTTCAGGTTATTAAGCTGGGTACTTAAGCTAAAATAACTTTGCACACTTGTTCAAATTACAGTAAATTTGATTGTTCAAAAACTAACTGTACATGGAGGCCTTGTGGCACTAATTGATCAAGTAAATCAACATAAAAGCTACTTTGATACCAATACCACGAGAAACATTAATTGGCGCAAGGAACAGCTTCAGCAAATCATAAAACTTGTTGCTGAGAATGAAAAACGATTAGTTGATGCGCTAAAGTCTGATCTTGGAAAACCACGAGCAGAGTCTTGGTTAACCGAAACATCATACATAGTTAATGACGCTAAGCACGTACTTAAAAATATCAATAAGTGGGCAAAGAAGCGCCGTGTGTCTACCCCAATTGTTGTGCAGCCGGGTTATTCCTACATAAAACCAGAACCGAAAGGAACTGTGCTTATTATTGGCGCTTGGAATTATCCATTGCAGTTAGTATTAGCCCCACTTATTGCGGTAGTCGCTGCAGGAAACTGTGCGGTTATAAAACCCTCTGAGCTTGCACCTGCTGTCTCCAGTGCAATTGCTGAGTTAGTACCTAAATATCTAGATACCAAAGCAATTTCGGTCGTTGAAGGCGGTGTTGAAGAAACCACTGAGCTACTAAACATTCCTTTTGACCATATTATGTATACAGGGAATGGCGCCGTTGGCCGTATCGTAATGACTGCAGCTGCTAAGCATTTAACGCCTGTCACATTGGAGCTAGGCGGTAAGAGTCCGGTATTTGTTGATGAAAGCGCAGACATCGAAATTGCGGCTCAACGCATCGCTTGGGGCAAATGGCTAAATGCAGGCCAAACCTGTATCGCACCAGACTATATTTTAACAACGTCAGGTGTCGCCCCTAAACTAATCGAAGCACTTAAAAAACATACCGAGCTTATGTTTGGTGAAAATCCGCAAACTAGTGAGCACTACGGTAGAATCGTTAATCATCGCCACGCTGAACGCATCGCAAGCTACCTTGGTAGTGGTGATTTAGTACTTGGCGGACAATTAGATATTGAACAACGCTATATTTCGCCTTCCATAGTGCTAGACCCAGAGCATAATAGTCCACTAATGACCAACGAAATCTTCGGGCCTATTTTACCTATTGTCACGATTGACGGTTTCGAAAGTGCGAAATCATTTGTGAAACATCGCGACAAACCTTTGTCGAGCTATATATTTAGCAAGAACAAGAGACAAGTAAGCAATTGGGTTTCTGAAATTAGCTCGGGTAGCCAGTGTATCAACGACGTCATCATGTTTAACGCAGTACCTGAACTACCGTTTGGCGGTGTAGGTCCTAGTGGTATGGGTCAATACAGTGGAAAAGCAGGCTTTGATAGTTTCAGCCATTTGAAATCAGTATTACACCGCCCTTTTCTTAGGGATTTGCCAGTACGCTTCGCCCCATTTGATGACTGGAAAATCAAGCTACTTAAACTAATACGCTAATTCAACACCAATTGAATCATATATCAATTGGTATAACTACGGGCTGTTTTGCTTAACGGCTCTTCTTTTAGCTCGTCACTCGATTCCAGCATCGCTGCGCTTTGCCACAACTGCTGAGATAGTTCACGTTGTGAGAGCCTTTTGTCAGATAAGATCCACTCGACAAGCGTCAAAGCAACATCCGGTGTACGCATCTGTTTGGCCTGACATTTACTGTTAAGCCATTCGCTAATGATATCACTATCAATTTCTAGCATGACTTTGCCCAACCCAAGTTGTTCAATCGCCAATGCATTCGACTCTTGTTCCATTTGACCATTGATAGGTTTAGTTAAAATAGGAATACCTAAATGGATACACTCACTATTGAGTTCAAAACCACTGTTGCAAATTACGCCACTAGCTCGTTGTAAATCCGCTTTAAATCCATCGTGACAAGTAGTTCTTAACGCTACATTTCCCTGTTGCCTATCAATCAGATCTTGCGAATATTGTACAAATTCAAACGCTGGAAAAGTATTCAGTAATTTAGTTATTGCCTGTTGGTCTTCAAATGGCAGGTAAACTAAGACCGGGCCGCTTTCTAACGATTTTTGTAAACTAACATCTATTATTGGTGGCAGTACATTGTCATCATAATTCGACCAGTGTAAGCCAAATGCTTGTTGTGCTGGTGCAAAATACTTCATGATCATTTTCGCGATAAAATTTTCACCCGCAAGTGGCGTATTCGAGCCAAATGCATATTGATGACCTATCGCTAGTGTAGGGACGCCTGAATTTTTGGCCGCCCATGCACTCACAGGTTCAAAATCAGTGATAACCAAATCATACTCGGACACGTCTAATTGGCGTATATCTCGCAAAAATTTAATTAAATTATTCTTTCGAAGCGTGGCTAGGTAATCAATTTTTCCTGCTTTGGTGACAAACGTCAGTCCATCTCGGTGTAAGTAATCACCAAACACTTCCATATCAAAGAATTTCTTTTTCTCTCTGCCTGAAAACAAGTATGTCACTTTAACGTTAGGTTGTTCCGCAAGGTATTTTGCCATTACGCGACATCGCGAAATATGCCCGTTTCCTGTGCCCTGAATTCCATATAATATGTTCATATATTTACCATTATGTACGCAATTAGCGTGCCCAAAACTGCTCCCGCAACTGTATCGGTGGGAAAATGTACCCCTAAAATTACTCGAGAAATTGCCACCAATAACGCCCATAGATATAAAGGAGCAGCAGCAGCCCCAAAAAACATTACAGATAATCCGGCTAAACAAAATGCCGCCATTGTATGACCCGATGGAAAACTAAACTTGTCGGATGCAATCACAATACTAGTAAAATCTGGCACAACTTCTGGCGGCCGCCTCCGTTTTAACCAGTTTTTCAATATAAAATAGATAGGTCGCTCAACCGAAAATGCCAGTAGCGCAAGTACAAAAAACGGTTGGCCAAGTTCTGGCGCAATAAATAAACAGCATAATGGAACCAGCAACTGCATGTAGCCATCACCGCTTTTGGATATGGTACGGATTAGCGCTATAAAAGGTGGGTAGTATCGTGATTTTCTACACCACAATAATAGTCGCAGATCGTACTGATAAATATCATCGAGCATCGCCATAATTGCCACGTTAACGACTGGTTGTGACATTAACATGACACGAATTTGGCACTTTAATGACACCCTGAAATTTTTTATATCAATTTTAATTATGTACTTTTTATGACAATTCTATTTAACACCAGAAAAGCTGTGAGGCTCGGCTACAATTAGCTATTAGAGAATTATTACTTCAACATTTATTCCCGCAAATTGTACCGTTTATTCAAATGAGGCAGGTGTATGCTATTTAGGTGGGTTGAATTTCTATGCCTATTCTGGATTATTCCAATTTGTTTGTTTGCTTTCAGAGAGCCTTTAGCACCGTTAATAATTCCATTCATAATTTGCGTGGCGCTGTTATGCAGTTTGATTTTATGGCGAGATGACAAACTACAAAAGCAATGGCAAAGGGCTAAGTTACTTCAACGCAAACATTTTCGTCCGATGTGGCAATCGTTTCTGGCGCTGGCCATTTTAACCATTATTTTTGTCTATTTTTATACGCCGAATACACTATTTGACTTACCTCTCAATCATACATATTCGTGGCTAGTGTTAATTGTCGCCTACCCGCTGCTGTCTGTGGTACCACAAGAAGTGATTTTCCGTATTTACTTTTTTCATCGGTTTAAAAAGCTTTTCTCCTCCAAATTAACTTGCGCTTGGCTAAGCAGTATTTGTTTTGGCTTTGCCCATATCATTTACAGTAATTGGATTGCCGTTATTTTCTCCTTTATGGGCGGTCTACTTTTCAGCTTTCGCTTTGTTCAAACAAAATCCATCGCTCTTGTTATCGTTGAACATTCTTTATGGGGAGTGTTTCTATTTACCATAGGCCTAGGTAGTTTCTTCATCGCAACACCGACCTAATTTCATCCCTTTGTCATAACAGGATCATCAAACTGTCATGTGTTCAAAAGAAGATAGTTATGCGTAATATGCCAAGGGGTTTGAATTATGCGGGCAACTCAACAACACAATGTTCAATCTCAACAAGATCAATTTTACCTCAGCAAGCTCAGCCATTATCTAATGCCTTTATTGGCGATAGAGTCAGTAACGCCCAATGACAATGGCTGCCAAGATTTTCTGGAAAAAGCGTTATCCTTACTCGGTTTTGACTGCCACCGTTTCACGGTAAATGGCGTAAGCAACTTAATTGCTAAAATTGGCGTAGGAAATATGCGGATTGCCTTTGCTGGGCATACAGATGTTGTGCCACCGGGCGACCTAAGTAAATGGACAACCGCCCCATTTTCACCTGAGATAAGAAACGGTAACTTGTATGCCCGTGGCGTTGCTGACATGAAAGGTGGAATTGCTGCCATGTTAAGCGCTTTTGCCCAAGTGAAAAGTCGATTAAACCTCGATGACTATAGTTTCTACTTTCTCATAACAAGTGATGAAGAAGGTGAAGCTGAACACGGCACTATTGAAATAGTGAATCTACTAAAACGCATAAACGAACTACCGGATTTATGCATTGTTGGAGAACCAAGTGCGACACAGAATACCGGTGATACGATAAAAATTGGTCGCCGTGGCGCGATTTCCTGTGAAGCAACAGTTAAAGGAAAGCAAGGCCATGTTGCATATCCCCAATTTGCCATGAATGCGGCGCACAGTGCTGCTGAATTGGCATTAAGGCTAAGTCAGATTTCTTGGGATGAAGGCAGTGCAGATTTTCCAGGCTCCAGTTTGCAGATAACGAATATCGATACTGGTGAATGGACTGACAATATTATTCCGGGTGAGAGCCAAGTACATTTTAACGTACGCTACAGTCACAAGTTTTCTGAGGCCTGCGTAAAGAAAACCGTGCTGAGTGCAATCGATGAATTACAGGTTGACCATCAGGGTATCGAACTAGACTGGCAACGTCCATGCCATCCATACTACACGCGAGGCAGCGAACATAGCCCTATCCAGTTGGTAACCATTGCTGAACAGGCAGTTTTTGATGTGTGCCAAACCTTTCCGAAATTATCCACGTCTGGAGGGACTTCCGACGGCCGATTCATCGCGGCAGCTGGTACGCAAGTGATTGAACTTGGCGTGCCAAACCATTCAATTCATCAAGTTGATGAGCATGTCGCTATTAATGACCTAATTCAACTAGAGCATATCTATAAAAAGATTCTCGTCCGCTTAATGAATTAATGAACTTAGTTAATACAGGTTGTGTCATAGTATCGCTTTCAACATAACGTATATCCAACTTTTTATTATATTAATAAACGAATGCCACCTAACAATAGTTAAAATGACTTTCATAATGGCGATTTATTCAGACAAATAGCGTGCTCGCTTTTTGGGTTTCAGTAGCGTGATATCGAGCAACACGAGCCCGTCAATGCAATCAGCAAAGTCTCGGTCTACCCCAAAATCTAGGAATTTTACCCCACCACGTTCTGTTAGTTCACTGTATTGCTTGTAAAGTGTCGGTACACTTGTCCCCATATTGGCGAGTAAGTACTTGAGATGGGCAAAATCCGTTTTGTAATCATCCCCAGTAAACTGCACCTTAAGCTGTTCAACCAAGGATTGCTGAAGCGTAAACGGAGAGCGAGATGGAGCTAATGCCTGTTCACAGCCAAAGTACAATTGATAAAAATACACCATCAACTCTTTTGCGGCTTGTGGCATCGCATTACTCATGCTAACAGGCCCAAATAAGTAACGGTATTTTGGATACTTACGCATGAACGCACCAATGCCATACCACAAATAGTCTAAACTACGCTTTCCCCAATATTTAGGCTGGACAAAACTTCGTCCCAATTCCAATCCTTGTGCCAAATAGGGGTTCATATCATTGCTCAGCGCAAATAATGTATGGGTATACAAGCCTCTAATACCATGCTTAGCAATAACCTCGTTCGTATCAGCTAGGCGATAAGCCCCGACAATTTCCAAATCTTGATCATCCCATAAAATCAAATGTAAGTAATGCTTGTCGTATTTATCATTATCACGACGTAATCCACTGCCCTCACCTACGGCTCTAAAAGCACATTCTCTTAACACGCCGATTTCTCGCATAATGGCACCGTTTTCACTATAACGATGCAAAAGGATCTGTTTGCCATCACTCGTTTGTCCGAGATACTCGCAATCACGAATCGCTTGCTTTAATACCTTTCGATCCTCTTTCGGAGCAATTGCACACTCTGTTGCAAAGACCTCTTCATTGTCCTTTTTTAATCGGTAAAGGTGACGTTTAAACAACTTTGTTTTAGATTTAATATCAACTTTTACTTGCTGGTAACTGTCATAAGGAATTTGACGTCCAACACGCATTGGGATGTCTTTTTGTTGCTGCTTAAACATCTCATCTACTAACAACAACGTCGAAGCAGGCTTATACATCATCGAAATCCCGTAGAACGTCGCTGAGTTTTTGGCCTGAATGAACACAGGAACAATTGGCGCTTTGGCTTGCTGAGCAAATCGAAGAAAGCCGGATTGCCATTTCGGATCGCGCACACCTTCGGGTCTAAGCCGTGAAACCTCGCCAGCAGGAAATACAATAACGGCACCTTCGCTTTCTAAGTGTTCATTTATCGCGACAAGGTTCTCTTTAGGGGTTTTTCCGCCCATATTATTCACTGGCAATAACAAAGGTTTTAGTGGCTCTATCGACATCAACAGGCTATTTACCACGACTTTTACATCACGGCGTATATCACTGACGAGTTTAATAAGTGCTAGACCGTCGATAGAGCCGATTGGATGATTAGCAATGATAACAACGCGTCCGTTTTGAGGGATGTTCTCGCGTTCAGAGTCTCGAACAGAATAGCTCACATTAAGGTAAGATAAAGTCTGCTCAACAAAATCAAACCCTGTTAAATGTGGATACTTTTGTTCAAACTCTTGGAATTTTTTCTCGTGCAACAATGATTTAAGAATCGCTTTTACAGGCTTTTCCAACCAAGGTTTGCGCTGCAATTTGGGCATATTTTGGTCAACAACTTCATCTACTTTTATCATAAAAGCTCCTATATGAGGTTTTATGTAAAGTAATGTTCTTGGATGACACTGAAGTTAAATATTATTGACAGTTTTGTGTCTAATCACACGAAAACTAATGCATTGAGTCATTGCGCGTCACAGCCATCGATGTTGACATTTTCTATTCAACATCAATGGCCATTTTTTCTGAGTTAACTTGCAATTGATTGCAATAACTCTGCAATTTCTTTTTCACGATAATCTTTACTTGCTTTCGCTATGCTCAATGCTTTTTCTAGCACATTTTGTGCTTGTTGTTTATTGCGTTTTGCGAGATGAATTTTGCCTGTCACTAGCATGGCCTGCACGTCATTTGGCATATAGAATTGCCATCGCTTAGCCATTGTCAACGCCTGTTCCAACTCATTATCCTTAAGCAACTTTTGCGTAATGAATCGAAGACAATTCACACTATTCCAACGATCTGCATTTGGATACACTGTAAAGCCATATCGCGAAGACAATGTTTGGTAGTAATCTTCAATATTTTGCAACGCGTCACCGGGGGCTTTGATAAGTTCACGATATTTGGGTGCCCAGATCGACTCAGGATAAACGTGTTCTATGAATGACAGCATACCTTTTAGCAACGCATCGTAATGTCTTTCATTGTCTAATGTTTCTATAATCAATTGTTTACTTGGTGTTTCGATAGATTGCAAACCACCTTTTAACTTGGCAAAGTTTTCTTGATATTCAGGATCGTTAATTATGTCATCGTCGGCTTCGGCAAAATAAACAATGCCTGGTTGTTCTCCAATTGCACGAATCTTTTTCGCTAACGTATTGTTGATTTCTTCATATAAAGTCGCCGACTGAGAAAAGCCCATGCCCACCATATCGCTTGACGCTAAGAACATATAGTCTTGAAAAAGTTGAGGATGATTGACAAGCGCATATAGCGGAAACAAAGCACTACCAGATACACCAATAATTTGACGATAATCATTAGCGCGGTAGCGATGCTCAAGAAATGGAAAAAGCTCCTGTTGTAGGTGCTTTATATAGTTATCCACTTGACCGTAACCGTTAATTTCAGACTTTCGCCACATGCCATTCGTGTAAACATTCGGAAAATGCCCGCTGTAATTCAGGCTAACAACAATTGAATCGGGCATACGATCAACAGAGGTTAAATGTCTGACAATCCCTGTGACCTGATGAAAGAATTGGTTGCCGTGGCTGCCATTAACAAACAAAACAGGAAACGTTTGATAGTGTTTACTGCTTTCAAATGTTTGAGGTAAATAGATATTTAGTTCAACATCACTTTCAAGGAATTTTGACTGAAATAGTATTTGCTTACCGTAAGTCAAAGGATTGCTATCTAAGATTGCCAAGCCTACATTTGATGATTCATCCTTCATGGGCCCTGCGTTTGTTTTTTTAATTCCTAATGCCAAAACCAGAAAGATACAGGCGACATACGTTGTTAATTTTTGCATTACCAAAACTCCGTAATTCTTTTAACTTTCAATCCTTCAAATTCGAAGACAGCCAAATGGTATTCCGCCTTATCTTCTTGTGATGATGCTTGCTGTAATCGTTGCACGGCGACAGATTTCCGACCAGGAATGATATTTACAATCTTGTATCTATCAGTCGTGTAGTTATATTGTCCTTCTTTGAGGTATTTAACAGTATTTCTATACAACTGCTGTTTAGTGTACTCACCACCGTATTGCTCGTGTACATAGATGAACTCTTGGCTGTACATGTTAAACAAAGCATCAGCATCTGAAGTGGTTGAACCTCGCATAAGTAATTTGTTCTGGTATTCGTTGATCAAATATATCTGTTTTATTAATTGTTCGGATGTCGCTATGTTTTGCGCGAGTGCGCCAAATGTCATGCAGCAAACAAACACCGTTGTTGCCATCACGTTTAATTTCATTTTTTTGTACCCTCGTTAGGAAAACCATGATGAGGATAAAACGTACAAAATTTAATCCTTGAATTTACGCTTAATAAAAGCTGATTTTTCGCTGAATCCTCTAACATCAACAAGTTAGCAGACTTTTTGTTGCAATTATTACTTCCTAACTGCTGCCCGTTTTGTGGTAATGTAAACACAGGAGAAAGGAAAGTTTGAGAAAAACAAGATGAAACACCAGTTTCGCATTAACGAATATTTGGTCGATATTAGCAAAAACCAGATTATAGACACCCATAATTCTGCCGATTCATCCGCAAAGAATATAGACACCCATGATTCTGCCGACTCATCCGCACAGAATATAGACACCCATGATTCTGCCGATTCATCCGCAAAGAATATAGACACCCACAATAGCGATGAGGCTGCCGTTTCAAATATGCCACCAAAATCACTCGAAGTGTTAACTGTTCTTGTAGAAAATGCGCCGAATGTAGTGAGTGTCGAAGAGTTAATGGACCAAGTGTGGAAAGATACGGTTGTATCACCTAATTCGGTACAGCGGTGTATTGCTCAGTTGCGCAAAGCAATGAACGACAGCAGTAAATTACAAAAAATCATTAAGACACATGCCAAAAAAGGTTATAGCATTGAAGCCAAAATTTCATTTGTTGACTCACCTTTATCACCTGCTTCAACAGCAAATGTAGCCACAACGAACTCTCTTGAAGAAACTACTCAACAAATAGACGAATCTTCGCAGTCTAATGAATCCACTGTATTCACACAACAAAATGAAAGTGTTCCACAACCCCGTTCAGAAAAATCAGATGCTGATTTGAACGCTAGTACAAAGCCAACGCAAACAGAGTTAAACCTTTCGCCAATTAAAAGTGAAGCCAAAGAACACCGCTGGGTGAAACGTTTGTATCAATTGAGATACTTCATAATAGCAATACTATTAACTATATTGGCCATTAGTAGTTTTCGTATGTTGCCAAAAGCCACGCGCAATCTAGAGTTTAATACTTTAACGCCTGTATTGGTGAGTGACGCTAAAGAAACGAATGCCTCATACACTCCTGACGGCACGGGAATTATTTTCCATCGATTTGACGGATTATGTGCAAACAATATTTGGCTGCGGGATATCAAGAATTCTGTGGAGCATCAACTCACACTTAGCACAGGCTTTTATGGACCACACCAGTTTACTCCAGATGGAAATAAAATAGCATTCATGGCCAAAGACACTTGTACAAATAATGAGTCGGCCGATAGAAGTGATGTTAATAATGACAAACATGACATTCATAACCATAAAAATAAAAACAAGACACCCAAAAATAAAAACAAGACACCCATAATTCGTCATTGCTGGAACTTGATGACCTTGGATATCAATAAAGGCCTGTCCGCGCCAGTAGAACCAGAGGTTGTAGTTAGTTGTAACGATGGTGAGTTATCAAACCCTATCTGGTTAGACAATGGCAATATCGCTGTACTGAAGAAAATTCAGGGCAATTGGCAAGTTGTTAAATATATGCCAGGCGCAAAGATAGAAAAAACGTTATACGCACCGCAACAACTTTCCATATATCATCTTGGTTACATGCGTAAGAAGCAAACAATTTACGTGTTAGCCATTAATAGACTTGGCAAACATGTCATGACTCTTTTGGATCAACAAGGAGGTGTCACAGCAAGCCATGAGATTATTCGACCTGAAAACTTGTCACCTTTTAGAATGATCCAACCATTTTACGACCCACACAGTGAACAGCTGGCATTTTCTACCGGCAAGAACCTTTACTCATTGTCTTTGAGCGGTAAAGTTAACAAGCTTACTCAACTTAGATATAACGACTTGAACAATTATTCTTTTTCACCCGAAGGGAAAAAGCTTCTCGCAACTGAAGGCAAAGTCGATATAGATATTTCGCAAACCTCAATTGAAGCACTTGCGAAACAACATCAGCCTGATTTCAGTCCACTTGCCAGCTTTAATGCTGTGCATCAACCATATCGAAGCATTCACAGAACCGCACATGTTGAACAGGATGCACAATTTCAACCGAATGGCCATCTAATCGCATTTATGAGTGACCGCACCGGAGACACCCAACTTTGGTTGCGAGATAACGACAAACTCACACAACTCACCAATTTTCATACTGATTCCCTATTCACTCATTTTGTATGGAGCCCACAAGGCAACAGCTTGATTGCGACGGTGAACGGTCAGTTGATTGAAATTGATTTAGATAAATCACAACGTTTAATAAATACGCCGTACCCAGTATTGGCTGTTTTTCAATGGACTGGCAGCGACTCACTATTAGTTCAAGTACGAATCGCCGGAGAAATTGCTCTCGCTAAATTTAGTCTTGCTTCAAAAGACTTAACCATAGTGCAAAACCTCCCCGTTAAATGGGCACAAATTTCAGACAGTGCCGGATTAGTTTATTTAGATACGTTAAACCAATTTTGGCAACACACAATATCTGGGCCGATCTTAATCAACAAATTATTAGCTCAAGTAGGCTCAAATAGATTTATATTACAAAATGATGATATATGGTCTTTCAATAATGACGGACGTTTGTGGAACTTTCATATCAAACAACAATCATTTGAACTAGTTGGCCATGTGAATTCTCAAGTTGCATATTTTAGTGACTTAAAAGATTCGACTTTATTGCTGACACAAATAATTTCAGCTAAGAAAGACATTGTAGAACTCACAATTCAAGAGAATTAATCAGGATTTTGCGTGGTTGTTGGTACATTGATTTCTATCAACACAACCACGCTCCTTTCCTCAAGACCACTGACAAGCAACCATTAGTGATGCTGCTTTTTCACACGTTGGCTGCCACGACTTGAAGACTGCCCCCTTTGGGATGAAGTTTTTTTATGAGATCTTGCTTTGTTGTGAGTGCTATTACTCTTAGGTTTAACCTTTGTACTATTGCTAGCACGAGCATTATCAGACCGATGATGATAATTATTATTCTTGTGCAATTTTTGCGAACTATGTTGCTTCACAGAAGATGTTTTTGCTTGTGTCATTGACGATTTGTGATGATATGCTGCTTTTTGCTTAGCAGATGACACTTTGATCGCTTTGTTTTTTACAATATGCTTATCCCGCTTCAGTGCGCTATTTATCTCTTTATGCTTATTGCGGTGAGTAATTTTTGCGTGCACTTTATCGCGATGGTTTGTACTGCGGTTACTATAATTTGTAATAGACTTGGCGTGCTTATCAACTTTAATCGCTTTATTTTTATGGTGATGGGCACGAGTTACAACGTTTTTACTATGATACTTGTGAGCTACACGTTCGGAACGATACGCTACACCTCGGCGGTGACTAGGCGCATGAATCCACTTTTTCGCATGGTGACTAGTGACAACTTTTTTCCGCGGGTGATGCCAATGATTGTGATGGTGATTGATGACAATATGGCGTTTATGCCAGTGAAATGCACTAAAATAGAATCCCACAGAAATATGTACACCGGAGTGCCAATAATAGGGGCCGTTATAATAAGCGTAACGGTGTGGTGAATGCCAATGAACAGGCGGATAGTGTACCCAATGCCAGTTACCATAAACTACGCGAGTATCATAGTATGGAACATACACAACCTCCGTCCGTTCTGGTTCTATGACGATGACTTTTTCTTCTCGAACAATTTTTACGTTGTCCATTTGCGCTAGATTGCCAGCATCATCAGCTTTTTGCCGCAGCGATTGGATGCTTGCTAAAACAGCCGCCTCATCTTCCAAAAAGGCATCGCCCAATTGTTGCATCCAATCGAGTTCACTACTTAATTTTTCTAAAACGGTTGGAAAAAGGAGAAGCGCTTTGACGCTAGGATCCCAACTTTTATCTCGACTGCGCGACTCAATATCTTCTGGTTGTATGTCTCCAATACGCGTTCGCCAGCGCTCCGCGTCAACCACCTCCAAAGGATATGTACTTGCAATTAAGATATGCGTTAACAAGGAATCAGGGTAAAGAGCAATAGGCGCGAGTAACTGCGCTAATTCCGCTTCAGTAATTACTTCTTGTTCTGCAGAATAACTCGTTGGCACTTGAGCGGAAACTTGCGTTATATAACTACTAGAAATTATTAGTGTTCCTACTAAGAACGCGCTTAGAATGCTTTTTTGTGAGCTTGTTTTCATCATCACTACCCTCTTTTCCTGAGATAGTGCTCATTCTATAAAAAGTAAACTGAACTTAACCTGAACAGTTTTCCCTAAATTAGGCCACCCATAGTTTACAATGGTTCCTTACTTTACTATATCAGGCCACCCACTACTCTTCTCTTAATTTAGCTTCTCTTAATTTAGCTTCTCTTAATTTAGCCACCCACAATTTATAATAAGAACAGATCACACAGAAAAGGCATTTCTCTTGCTTCACATTCTTATCAGATAAGTTTTTTTAAGTACTCGTTATGTCGCGTATAAAATGAAATCAGACGCTTTGGGGCTTATTTTCAAAAATTAGTCGTGCGAATCTCAGGGTAAAGCAACTCCCTATGTTCGCATTAGATTTTTCGTTATTTGAAGCTTCAGAGGCTTAATTATCCTGACGACAACCACCGCTGGCTGTTCGCAATGCCATGGCGACGAGATAAGCCAATGCTTTGATAATACTCACTAAGACTTTGTGGAGCTCCTACAGCACACGTAAAAACATGCTCAAATTCAGTTGCTATTTTGAGCCAATTCGTCGGCGAAACGTTTATTCGTGACAGCAAGGGCAAGCTTAAAGGGTCAATAACACCTGGCTTGTCTTCTCTCATTATTCGTCCCGTTGTGTCGACTAACGAGAAATAATCAATAAGCTCAAAGTGAATGCCTTTTGAATTATCGTTTCGTTCATTGCCTCTAAATTCGGCGAGCACTGCAGGTTGCTCTCCTTTTAACGCGGCTTTGATTCGCAGTTGAATGCTGGTGAAGTCTGATTGCTCTGGTGTTGTCGCTATTTTCGCTCTGACCGGATTTAAATCAACATACACCATACACGTGAGTAATGCTGCTTCATCTAACAATGCTTGTGACTTAAATCGCCCTTCCCAAAAACGACCTGTACACTCATCCTCCGCATTAGCTTTGCGGGCAATGTATTCGTTTAGAGCACGCATAAACCAACTAATGTCCATTAGTCGTTGTCGGTATACTTCGATACAACTTTTCACTGTCGAAACTTCACTCGATGACAAGGTGGCTTGATTAGTAAATAGTTTGGTTAAATGTGTGCCTTTGAACAATTCATGCCATCTTCTTAGTACTTCAATCTCAGACCACTTTTGAATTTGCTCAACATCCACATATAACACGAGGTGTAAATGGTTATGCATAACAGCATACGCACAGATATCAATGGCAAAAACTGAAGCCAATTGATGTATACGCCGTGCAACCCAATCTCTTCTGTGTTCGTAATTCTTGCCGTTACTTTCATCTATCCCACATAAAAATGCTTGTCGGACAACACGGCTACAAACATGATAGTAACGTGTATCACACAAACTAATTTGCTGCTCTCGCGGCTTCGGCATGGTCGCTCCTTGACCTTTAAAAATTCATTCTGACAAGTCTAGTCAAAGTCTAGAAATTCTCAATGAATTCTGAGCATTTGGAAATATCTTATCGTGGGTGGCCTAATTTGAAGCCCTCCCAAATCATGGCTGTCTTGAATTGCTACGATGGCTGTCTTGAATTGCTACGGAAACATCTAATCGTGGGTGGCCAAATTTGAAGCCCGGAAACATCTAATCGTGGGTGGCCTAATTTGAAGCCCTCCCAAATCATGGCTGTCTTGAATTGCTACGGAAACATCTAATCGTGGGTGGCCAAATTTGAAGCCCGTCTAATCGTGGGTGGCCTAATTTGAAGCCTTATTGAAACGTACTTTGAAACAAGCTCCTCTCAAATCATGGCTGTCTTGAATAGCTATACTTCCCTGATAGCTTTCAACTAAATCGCGAACAATCGCCAGTCCAACACCGTGTCCAGTTTCATAGGTATCTGCTCGCATTCCTCGGTTAAAAATGCTCTCCACTTTATTCGGTGCAATCCCGAGTCCGTCATCTTCAACAATAATTTCAATGTATTCAGGCTGTTCATTAACTGATAACTGAACTTTAGCGCATGCTGCTTTTGCTGCATTGTCTAACAAATTCCCAAGCAACTCGAGTAAATCACCCTCTTCACCTCTAAAAACTGTCTTCTCATTCGCCAGCAAAGTAAATTCTAACGCTTTATCACGATAGATTTTTTGCAAACTGCCCAGCAATTTTTCTGCGACAGGTTTAATTTCGATTCCCATATGCCAGGCGGATTGACCAGCACTTTGTGCCCTTTTAAGTTGATGTTCTACAATCTTATTTATGCTGGCAAGTTGATTACGCGTAAGCTCAGATAAATCAGACTGACTTTGAATTACCGCTAGTGGCGTCTTTAAACTGTGCGCCAAATCAGAAAGCGCATTGCGGTAGCGGGTGCGTTGATGTTGTTCAGTGGCAAGAAGCCGATTAATTTGCTCTGTCACACGCTGTAGCTCTTCAGGAAAATCGCCAATCAAGTGTTCTGCTTTACCTTTTTCTACTTCCGCTAATTGCTGCTTAAGTGTTGAAAGTGGTTTCAGTGTCCAGTTCAACCAAATAACTTGAAACAACAAAATCGCCATGATAAACAGCATCAAGACTATCCATAAACGTTCTTTGAATTCAGACATTTGTAATTCAAATGCTTCTTTTTGATAGACAATATGGATCACCATTGGTGTATCAATATTGTCACCCACATCATTAACTTCACTAAAATTAACAGACAAGCTCAATAGGAAATGTGCTTCGTTTTGAATGATAAGTTCCGTAAAATTAAATTCCCCCATATTGGGGTTGGGCAGCATCTTAGGATCAGCAAAACCTAGGTACGATGGCGATCGCCACAAGACATCACTTTCTTGAATGCGTCGCTTTTGCTTCGGCAACGCATTATTAAATTTAACGAATAAAGCATATAGTCCAGATTGCCCGGCGTTAAACCTATTCTCTAGTAATTGTTCAGGCATAATGAGCTGCTGCTCTTCGACTTCTGCAAGTGCTAAAATGGAATAACTGTATGCTGTCAGTTCACTTTTAATGCCTGACTGCATGTGTTTTTCATAAGCATTTATTATGGTTAACCCGATCAGCGGTAGCATCAGCAACACCATCACGACAGCGCTGATCAGAATTCGATACTTTAACGTGTGAAATAAGCGCATAGTTACGTCAGATTAACCAGCTAATCAAAAGCACGTAACCGATAACCTTGGCCACGTAAGGTTTCAATGAATTTTAGCTCATTTTCAGGGTCAAGCTTTTTACGCAATCGACGAACGAAAACTTCAATAACATTGGAGTCTAAATCGAAGTCTTGATCATAAATATGTTCGGTCAATGTTGTTTTGGAAACAATAGTGTTTGGATGCAACATCAAGTATTCAAACACCTTATATTCATAGCTGCTAAGACTTACATCTTGTTCATTAACACTAACTTGACCACTAGCAGTATTTAACGAGAATGGGCCATTTAATATAACAGGACTCGCTTTGCCCGCACTTCGACGAATAAGTGCATTCAATCGCGCTAATAATTCTTCGATTTGAAAAGGTTTGGTCAAGTAGTCATCAGCTCCTGCGTCAAGACCTTCCACCTTATCCTGCCATCTATCACGCGCTGTTAGAACGATAATAGGAAAGCTAATATCTGATGCTCGTAGCGCCCTAATCACACTTGTACCGTCTAACTTTGGTAATCCTATATCTATTATTGCCGCGTCATACGCTATTTCTTGCCCTTGAAACAGGCCGTCTTCACCATCTGATGCGCAATCTACGCTATATTTGGCCGCTTCTAATTGTTGTTTAACTTGTGCTTGTAAAGCTAAGTCATCTTCTACCAGCAATAACCGCATTATTTTCTTCCTGATATCCTGCCTGTCGCCGCATCAACGGTCACAGAAACTACTTGGCCATTCGCTTTCAATAACTTTACGCGATATCCAGTATTGCCGTTCAGCTGTTTGCGTTGAACCTTCAAAACTTTACCTCCATATCGTTGCTTCACGATTTGCGCCGCCTGTTGCGCGCTAGTAACCTTGAGCGCAGATCCTTGAAAGTAAGCTGCTTTTTGCAGTTTCACATTGCCATAGGCATTATCAGAGTATGCTAAAGCAGTCGGTTGCCCTAACAACATTCCCCCTAAAATAATGCTACTTATGATTCTCATTTACCCATTCCTACGGTGACTTGCCAATTCTATTGCAGATAAGTGTAAAAGAATGAACTGCGTAAATAAAGCTAGGTTAGCGTTTTCTACATGAACATTAACTGAACGGCAACACCTTGGCATAAAAAGAAAAATTTTTGCCTTCGTTCAGCTTTGATTAAGTTTGTCAGGCGCTAAATGGAGTCATTGACAACAAATAGGAATTGCTTATGAACAAGTTAACTCAAACACTTACAATTGCATTATTAACGTTGCCGCTTAGCTTAACTGCGCTTGCCAATTCTTTCGGCAAGACTGAAATTCAGACATTTTCAGCACAAGGCATAAAACTCGACAGTCAATCTGACTTACTACTTGAATCCATTAAAGAAAAGCAAGCTAGCGGCACGCCAGATCAAAATACGCAGGGAACTTCGCTCTATACACGTGATGAACACATAGCGCTAAAACAAAAGCGCCTACCATTGAAGCAATTCGCTAGTAAGCAACAACATTCGAAGAGCAAAGCGAAACATCATGCGTTCACTATTTACAGCGCATACACGCAACTCATTGAAGATTTCGACTACGATGGGTTCTACCAAACATTCAGCGTGACATTTGATGCCGATGTTTTATCGCCAATTGCAAATGAGTATGCCAGAGTATATGCAGAGCTTTACATCAGTGAAAATGGTGGGCCTTGGATGCATTATTTTACGACTGATAGCTTCAACATCTATGGTGAAAGTACCGACGACGAGTATGAGGTTTACTCAACACTAAACCAAGGTTTTCCTTCGGGAGAATACGATATTCTAATCGACCTCTACGAAGAAGGTTATAGCGATATTGTAGCTACCTACTCGGCAGAAGATGATCCAGCGCTATACGCGGTTCCGTTAGAAAGCAGCGATTACGACGTTGAATATACTGAGATTGTCGTTGAAAGCCATGGACATGGAGGTTCGTTCTCTGGTTTTGCCCTACTACCACTTGCTTTGATAGCGATAGCGCGTCGCAGAAAAATGCGCTAATTTTGGTCGGAGAGAGTAACGTGTTTTGCGTAGCTCTCTCTTTCAATATCAACAACCTCTGCTGTAATAGAAACTTGGTGCACACCTAGCTCTTGTAACTGCGCAATGATCCCTGCGGACAATGCTTTTTTTTGTGTTAATGTTCGCCCAGTCAAAATTTTAGCGACGACATGAATAAATCGCAACTCGGGATGTGCGCAATCAAAATGTTGAAACGATTGCAAACGACACTTGATGTCTTTAGGCTCAAACAATTGTGAATCTATCGCAGCCCATTTTACGCAATCAATAATGCTTCGTGCACTATTTTCAGCAACGACTGACTCAGAGACTTCTACAACAAAATGAGGCACAGTATTTTCCCTATTTCCTACGATTACTACCAAATAAACGCGAATAAATCGCCCAACAATAAATTAGTTACAGCACTAACGCGATTGAATAGCTGCATATTACATTTTTCAGGCTGAAATTCCCACTTTCAGCGGTAGGTAATAAACGCACACGCTTGCGTGCTCCGTTATTGTCCCTTTCCACATTCACTGTACGCCTAAAGTTCAATCTCTCGCGGTTTTCAAAGCGCAATTGCACAGAATCAACGTCCTCTCTCGACCAAAACCCTTGATAGCTGGACTCATCATATTGTTCAGTATCGGCATTCCAGCGTTCAACCAAAAGCGTAAATGTTTTGTCTTCTTGAATCGTCAACGTATTTGAGTTTGGGCAATTGTCACCCAAATATTCACTTTCAAACGGAATACTGTAATTAGTTACAGGCGGTACAAATCCGTCAGGAATTAAATAGACACCCACGTTATTTTGGCTAAAACTGTGATTGCCGCTAAAGATTAAATTGGTGGATGATATTTCATAACCTGCATTACCAAGTGTTGTCATAAGATCAGCTAGCATGTCTTGTGCATTTAATGCTGGAGAAAAAACGATGCTATTTTGCGTAATCCCATCTGGTGGCACTTGCTCACTAATCTGTACCTCAAATTCAGCCGCTTCCAATGACGCCACGACTTTTTGTTTTTCATGCGCTGTTAAATAATGCGGAAAAACATGCACAGTGGGCACAGATGAACAGGCGACCAACACTAATGAAAGACCAACTAACAGCAGATTCTTATAACTCATTTGGCACACACTCCTAACGAAACCATGGTCTGAGTAATTACTATTCATCGCACAATAATTACATCTGTAACCATCAAGAGATTACAGACGTAATTTGTTCATGTAAAGTCCATTTGGTGTTTTTTTCATGATGTATTTTATTGAAAAATAAACGTATTAGCGAAGGAGATCGTCATATATGACTCAACCAATCCATCAGGTTAGTCAGCACTTTGTATCGACTGTAGCCACGCTGTTATTTTGGGAAAATGATCTTGTACCGCCAGCTGACTGGTCAAAATATCGATATGCCCGTAATCAAATAAGTCACCTTCAGCCTTAGACAACACGGAAAACTTAGCCTGCGCATTGTTTGATTCTGCAATAAACGCTTTTACGTCACGAGGGTTGCCCAATACGTGATCGTTGATACCTGTGATGTGCCACGTTGGTGGCCATGCTAGCTTTTGCGCAGACGAAAAATAATCAAAATCATCATCGGTGTCACGCCATTCGCTCGGATAAATCCATGCGTTACTTTGCTTAAGTGCGCGTAATGTTTCGTTGTCAGCACCAAACTTTAACTTTTTGGCGTCAATATAACCTTGGTTACGGGCGAGCCAAGGAGCAACATAACGCCACAACACATCGATTTTCCAGTATTTTTCAAAGTTTCGGCTATGGATAACACGCTTAGTTCCAAAGCACACTTTACTGGCAATATTAGCCACTCTATCTGGAAAGCGTGCTAAAAAGCTCGCAAATAACACACCGCCCCAAGAGTGACAAATCACATGCACTTTTTGAGGGTTGTGCTGCGCAACAAAATCAAGAAATAACGGAATATCGCGTGTGATACTTTCTGTTTGTCCATGTGCACTATCTTCAACAATGGCGGGGCTACTTTCCCCCTTACCACGAAAGTCTGCCACGTAAACATCAAATCCTTGTTTAGCGAGATAGCAAGCCAATCCCTTGCCATTGTTGGTATAAAATATTTTGCCATTCTCAATGGTACCATGCAGCATCAGAACCGGCTGGCCTTGGGTATTATCGCCTCGAGTATCATCAAAAATGCGTCGAATGTGCAATTGATGATGTCCATCATTAATAAAGTGTGATTGTTGCTGCATAACTTCCAAAAAACTCAAAAGGTCAGACCAGAGAAATTACAGTGAAATAAGCTGCGTGTAAAGTAACGTAACAGAAGTGGTGAAAAGTTATTGAATTTAAAACGAGTGCAATAAGCCGCAGCCGTTTGCCCTATGCATGTATTAGACTAACGACAGCAGCTACATCAGCTTGTACCAACTGAATTAATCAACAAGTAATCCGAAGACCATCTCATCATGCCATTGACCATTCAACGTTGAATGGCGTCGCAATAAGCCTTCCTGCTCCATGCCAAGTTTTTCCATTAGTCGTGATGACGCATGATTTTCAGCCACGCAATAAGCCAAGAACTTGTTCACCTTTATCGTGCGTTTAACAATTCCAAGCAGTGCACTTACTGCTTCAAATGCATAGCCTTTGCCGTGGAAATCTGGATGAAAGCGATAGCCAATTTCAATACGACAATAGTCAACTGACTCAAAACGAAGGCATACCATGCCAATAAAATCCGTTGTGTTAGGTAAACTTACTGCCAAACTTGTCCATACCCCTTCTTCTGCCGACCATGGACCGATAAATCCCAAAACGCGTTGCTCTAGCTCATCAGAATAATCAATATCAGCAATATATTTCATTATTTCTGGGTTACGCTCGTGCTCGATTTCCAGTGGAATATCAGCTTCATTAAATCGTCGTAAGATCAAGCGTTCCGTTGCATGATTCAACGACATGATAACTTCAGCCAACACTTGATTATCTGGCATAAATACTCCTTAACTTGCTGATAATTTTTTGAAATACATTTCGACGAACCAACAACCTTAGCGAAAAGACACACTTTTAACAATAATGAATTAGCCAACTTGCCCTTTTTTGTTTAATCCCAAAATTCACGCATGTAGCTGTACCAAACAACGGTACAGCCAACACACTCGCTAGTTTAAGGTAACGTACACTGTTCCTCATCAATTTTATGGTAATGATCTACGTCCATCTTAAGCAGTTGCGGAAGCGTGGAAGATATTGCAATCGATGAATAAGTACCAACAGCAATTCCTACAAATAATGCCAGCGCGAAACCAAATAGGGTTTCGCCTGCAAAAAAGCCAATTGCAGCGACAGTCGTTAATGTTGTGCCAGATGTTATTAACGTTCTAACCATCGTTGCGCTGATAGCACTATTAATCAAGGCATCCAGAGTCTTATTCTGTTTCGCTTTCATGTGCTCTCTTAGCTTATCTGCAACGATAATAGAGTCATTCAATGAATACCCTATAATCGCCAACACCGCGGCAAGTACCGTTAAATCAAATGACACTTGTAGCCAGGCAAATACCCCAAGGACAATGATGACATCATGAAACAACGCCAGTACCGCCCCTAATGCCAGACGCCATTCAAAACGTACAGCGACATAAGCCAAGATCATGATTAGCGCCGTCAGTAATGCTAATCCTCCTTGTTCAATCAATTCATCGCCTACCTGACTTCCCATATACACTGCGTCAAGCGGTATAACATCCCCCGCTAACTCGCTTGCCAGCAGTTCCAACCACGACATATTGGTATCATCACTGCTAGTTTGTCCCATAGAGTCAGCTTGCCGTACCACCCAATGATGACCACCGTCAGCCATCGTAAGCTGAAACTCGTCAGGCAATACTTTACGTAGTGTGTCCTGCATGTCAGATTGCTTATATGCAGTAGAAGTTGAGTATTCCGTAAGGTAACCACCTGTAAAATCCAAACCAAGATTTAAGCCTTTAGTCCAAATGCCAATCATTGAAACAATCATGAGCAATATGCCAAATGCGAATCCAGAAACACGCAGCCGTGTAAAGCGATTAGATGAAAATAAATTACTCATTATTTGACTCCTAATAATCCGTTACGCTTGGGGTTAATCAGTGTTAATGTCGCCACTTTGGCAACAAATACGCCTGTAAATAAACTGGTTAAAATACCTAGACTCAGGGTCAAAGCGAACCCTTTCACAGGGCCATAACCAATAGCGTAAAGAATCAATGCTGTGATCATTGTGGTTAGATTGGCATCAAATATTGCAGTAAAAGCATTTTGATACCCTGCTTCAATAGCTCCACCAACTGTTCGACCTTTTCTCAGCTCTTCTTTGATACGTTCGAAAATAAGTACATTGGTGTCAACCGCCATTCCCACAGTTAGTACCAATCCCGCAATACCCGGGAGCGTCAGCACCGCACCAGGTAAAAGTGACATTAACCCAAGCAAACTAAGTAAATTTAATGCAAGTGCTCCATTCGCAATAAGCCCTAATTCGCGATACCACAGCATCATAAATAACAATGTAAAACCTAGTCCGACAGCTAGCGCAGTTATGCCATGTTCGATGTTATCTTCGCCGAGCGTTGCTTGAATAGTACGCTGTTTTACTATCGTCACTGGTGCTGTTAATGACCCCGCTCTAAGTACTAATGCTAGTTCATGAGCCGCTGCCGCACTTTCCATATTTGTAATGCTAAAACTTGCACCTAGTGGTTCTGAAATTCTCGCAACATTGATTACCTTGCTCGACTTAATCGTTTGATTATGTTCATTCTTTCTGTATTCGGTATAAACCGTCACGATTGGGTTGCCTACATTATCTTTGGTAAAGTTCGCCATGCGTTTTCCGCCTAATGTATCAAGCCGTAAATTAACCGAAGGGTTACCTATTTGATCGCGACCATTAGTCGCATGTTCAATTGAATTCCCAGTGAATATTGGTGTTGCATCCAATCTTAATAACTCACCATTTGCGCTACGCATCGCCTTAGTTGAAAGCGAACTTCCATTGGCCATTTGATAAAATGCCAGCGAAGCGGTTGCGCCGATAATGCGTTGTGCTTCATGCGGATCTTTTATCCCAGGTAATTCAATACGAATTCTATTTTTGCCTTGTTGCTGCGTTACCGCTTCAGTGATACCTAGCTCTTCAATTCGGCCACGCATGGTTTTAATGGATTGCGCCATCACCTCACGTCTAAACTGATTGGCCTGTTGCTCATTTACATTAACTACTATTTGTTTCACATCGCCCGATACGTTTTTGTCATTGATTGAAAATAACTGCTGTGAAGCTAATTGTTCGTTGACAAACGAAATCAAGTTATTGCGACCTGAGGCGTCTGTCAGCACAATTTGCTCTTTATCATTCAACTCAACATTTACACCGCGCAGTTTCGCTTGCCTTAGTTCTTGCTTAAGCATCAATACTTGGCTCTCTTTCATTTCAGCCAAGGCTTTTTCATGGTCAACTTCTAGCACAAATAATACCCCACCACTTAAGTCGAGCCCGAGTTTGATTGGCTTAGCGCCAAATGTTTGAAGCCAGAGTGGCTGGCGACGAATTTGTTCAGAATTAATCTCAAACTCTTGATCGTATAGTTGGCTTAAATGTGATTTTGCTTGAGCAAATTGCTGCTTATCATTTATCAATAGTTGCAGTTGTTCTCCACTAGCATTTGCACTGTCTAAAACGATGCCTTTGCCAGCCAGTTGGTTTTTCACCTGCTCAATTGTTGGTAAATAAGCTGAATTTTGCGTAGAAGATAGCGTTAATTGATTGGTAAACCCGTAGAAATTAGGTAACGCCTGTATTGTTAAAAAGGCTAAAACTACGGCAATTACCGCATATTGACTCCAATGGAATTTAGTTTTTTTAAAAGCACGAAGTCGATTACTTCTAGTCTCTGAATTTTTCATCAAATTTTCTCATAAATGCACGCTTTGGTCGTAAGCAAAGCGCTATAACGTTGGCGGCTCATCGGCACGCCAATTCGAATAATCGGACTATGACCTGTAAACGGTAACGGTCCGTCATTGGGGACGCAGAGTATTCTGCGAGAAATATGAGAACGCCTAACTTAAGGCGCTAATTTGATGGGTGTAAATTTGGTTACTGTCTTTCCATAACGACAGTCTGGCACTTGATTTGGAAGATTGTTGTGTTTCAAACCACTTAACGGATTTATCTGGGTTTGCTAATTTTGCAAAACTGGCACTCAATAACCCAATCGGAAAAAATTCCATTTCCAAAAAGTAATCAGGCTGAACTTGAGGCTCTGCTTGAAAGCACATAGCCGATGCACGGCTAAGAACTGTATGGGTGTCAATATCGAATGGCGTTGGGTTATCGCTAGATTTAAATATTTTTATTGGTGTTTGTGAGGACTCTTGGTGTTTACCCCTACCAACATCATTGAAACTAATAACGCTTACATAGTGACTTGACGCTAGAGCTGATGATTCATCCGAGAATACATTCGGTTGCAACTGAGCTGACAACGCTATTGAAGAGCTTAATATCGTCAACAAAAACAACAGCAACAACATCACTTGGAAAAGCGACGTTGTAGCATTATTTGTCTGTTGTTTGTGATTAACCAAAACGCAGCCAGATTTTCTTTTAACTAGGTAATTAACTCTCTTTATGTGGGCATTCTAATTAATTACAAGCTGAAAATACGTTTAATTTACATTCGAGCTAATGTTTTTGGGTGGCTTATCAAGACACCTGGCTTATCAAGACATGACTAATAAAGACACCCACATTTCGTTAGACTTAAATAAGTTGACCATACAGTGAATACAGCAGCCCAAACGCAATTCCTAACACCATGGCTTATCGAGACACCCATACTTCTTTACCGACTTTTTAGACTTACCTAAAGACTTATAAAGACACCCACATTTCGAAAAGACTTATAAAGACACCCACATTTCGTTAGACTTAAATAAGTTGACCATACACTGAATACAGCAGCCCAAACGCAATTCCTAACACCATAAGGCCGGCAAATAGATTAATACCTCGTTCCACATTTGGCTTTGCCAGCCATGGCGACATCTTTGCAGCACCTGCAGCTAATGTTAGAAACCAAACGATTGACGCAGTGATGGTACCCACTAAGAACAACAGCTTTTCATTACCAACATATTGCCCACTTAAGCTCCCCAAAATCATGATCGTTTCCAGATACAAGTGTGGATTTAACAAAGCAATCGCAAAAGTAGTAGCAATTACAACGCCACGTCCTTTTTTATTCCATTGCTGCTGTGCTTTTGACGGCTGGTATTTAATTGCCTGCTTAATCATTGAGCAGCCGTAATAGAGTAGGAACAACACGCCCCCCCAAGTAATAATTGCAGCGACTGTTGGGTGACTGGTAAGTAAAACCGCGCCACCGTACACGCCAAAAGTAAGCAGTAAGGCATCACACAATATACAGATAAATGCCACCGTCATATGGTAATGACGCTTAATTCCCTGATTAAGTACGTACGCATTTTGCACACCGATTGGAATAATCATACCCAGGCCTATCGCAAACCCTGTGACTAAAGGTGTAACAGACATAACTTTCCTCATAACGACATTGTTGAATTGACGTCACTTTAGAAAACAGCCCATAATAAGTAAAATTAAAGAATTTAATAATACATTAATTTTACTTATGTCAGAGTAACTACGCATGAGAGAACTAGATTACAAGCTGCTGCGGGCATTGCACACTGTCATGCTTGAAGGCAGTTTTGAAAAAGCGGCTAATAAATTAAGCATCACTCAATCAGCCGTATCACAGCGTATTAAGCAGCTTGAACAGCAATTCGCAGAACCTGTTTTGTTACGCACTCAGCCCATGTCACTTACGCCATTAGGTTCTAATCTGTTAACGCACTTTCAACAAGTGAATCAGCTAGAGTCTGACTTGCTTACAGACTTATTTCCCCATGAAAACAAAGGGCCGCTCTCTGTTGCCATTGCACTGAATGCTGATAGTGTTGCGGGTTGGTTTATTCCAGCGGTATCTTCACTGCTTGAACCGCTGAATATCGAACTAGATCTACAAATAGCAGATGAATCGCTCACGCAAGAACGCCTCAAAAATGGTGAAGTATATGCGGCGGTGAGTAGTCAAAGTAAAAGCTCTTCAGCGTATAGGGTAAGGCCGTTGGGTACACTTAAGTACTTCTTAGGTGCCTCCCCTCAATTTATTGCGAAACACTTTCCAAATGGTGTTACCTCTGAGGCACTGCGTAAAGCCCCCACGATGGACTTCAACCAATACGATCAGTTACAAAGTAACTTTTTACAAACCAATTTTGGTATTTCACGTGGGGAATACCCGTGCCACCGTATTCGTTCCGTTGAAGCCATGACACAAATGGTGTTACACAATTGCTGTTATGCCCTGCTCCCTGAGTTTTTGGTCGAGAAAGAGCTGGCTTCCGGCGCGATCATTAATATCCTGCCTAAAAACACCTTTGATCACCGACTTTACTGGCATAGTTGGACATTAGAAAAAGGTCGACTGAAAACACTGTCACAACATATTGTTGACTACGCTCACACGCACTTGTTGCAAACTGATCATTAAAATGGATAATAAACACGATATATCGTGCCATTTGTTCACGGCTAGTTTAAGCTTCAATTTTCACCACTGAGTAACTAATATGCCTACTAATCTCAACCATTTTTTATCAGATGCACAAATCATTTTAGACGCAGTTGGTGAAGGTATATATGGCTTTGATTTAACGGGTAAAGCTGTTTTTATTAATCCTGCCGCCGAGCGCATGACCGGATGGCGCAGTGAAGAATTACTCGGCAAAAAAATTCACGATTATCACCACCATAGCTTTGCTGACGGCAGCCCATACCCAGCTGAAGACTGCCAAATATACAACACCATGAAAGACGGTATTAGTAAGAGTGTGCAAAATGAGGTGTTTTGGCGTAAAGACGGTTCATCATTCCCTGTTGAATACACAACGACACCGATTTACCGAGATGGTGAAATCATTGGAGCTGTCGCTGTTTTTCGCGATGTAAGTCAACAACATGCTGACCGTAGTTCGCTCGAGTCAGCGCTAGCAAAAGTTAAGCATCTTACGCAGCAGTTGCAAGCAGAAAACACCTATTTACAGCAAGCGCTAGAACACCACCAATCATCTACAGGCCTAGTAGGAAACAGCCTGGAGTTTCAACAAATTGCGGCGCAAATCGAACTCGTTGGTCAAACAGATAGTACGGTGTTAATCCTTGGTGAAAATGGCACAGGTAAAGAGCTTGCTGCCAATAGTGTACGCAATGCCAGTAAAAGACGACATAAACCCTTTGTTAAAGTTAATTGTGCGGCTTTCACTGAGTCATTACTGGAGTCTGAGTTGTTTGGCCACGAACGTGGTGCGTTTACCGGTGCTACTGAGCGACGATTGGGCAGGTTTGAACAAGCTCACACTGGTACATTATTTCTTGATGAAATTGGTGAGCTTTCACTAGAAGCTCAAAGTAAGTTGTTGAGAGTATTACAAGAGCAATCATTTGAACGGGTTGGTGGCAATAAAACGATCAAAGTCGATGTTCGTATTATTACCGCAACGAACCGCGATTTAGCCAACATGGTTCAAAACGGTAATTTTCGGATGGATCTGTATTATCGGCTTAACGTGTTCCCGATTAAGATGCCACCGCTTAGAGCACACAAACAAGATATACCACTACTTTGTGAGACATTTATAAAACAACTGAACAAGAAACTTGGCAAGCAAGTGATAGCAATTAGTAATAAAAGCTTAGATTCGCTTGCACGCTATGACTGGCCGGGAAACATTAGAGAGCTGCAAAATGTGTTGGAGCGAGAAATGATACTGTCAACCAACAATATATTGTCGTTTAGCTTTAAGCCTCAACAAAATTTTTCTGTTAGTGACGATATAAATCAATCGCTAGCTGAAATCGAAAGATCTCATATTATTAAGGTGTTAGATCACTACCATTGGAAAATTGGGGGCAAAAATGGTGCGGCAAAACACTTGGGGCTGCCCGACAGTACGTTACGTTCACGCATGGCCAAGCTAGACATTCACCGTCAGACACCGAGCGCCTAATTTTCCCGCACGCCTAACCCTCCCAAGCCCTAAAACCACGACATTTCGCGCAACACACGAAAAACCGTGCCCGCATGTTAATAAACCCGTTCTACAATCACATTAATAACCATAATTTTCAAACACTTAATCTGCACGACGAGTTGGCATTCTTCCTGCTCTAGCAAATTCACATCCCGTTAGCAGTATTTCTAATTATGAGTTTTAACATTAGAGAAGAAGACTTAATCATTAAGCCTTACAAATCAGACAATCAAATTCACATCCGCCAACAAAAAGGAAAGTATCAACGTATCCGACAATATACCGGTACTGTGCTCATGCTGATTTTTATAGCACTACCTTGGCTTAGTTACCATCAACAACAAGCTATTTTGTTGGATATTGAAGCCCAGCAGTTTCGCATATTCGGCCTAACGTTTTTTCCGCAAGATTTAACTATATTGGCTTGGTTATTCATGGCCAGCGCGTTTGCCTTATTCTTTATTACGACTTGGCTTGGTCGTATCTGGTGTGGATTTTTGTGCCCTCAAACCGTTTGGATGTTCATGTATGTTTGGGTAGAAGAAAAAATAGAAGGCAGTCGAAATCAAAGAATCAAACTCGCCAATGGAGAAAAGAATCGCCAATATTATCTTAAAAAAACCACTAAACATGCCGCGTGGCTAGTAATCGCTTTTCTTACTTCAACCACGTTCATGAGTTACTTTGTGCCAGTGAAAATACTCTACACTGAACTTTTCAACCTACAATGGAGCGGTTTGGTTTGGTTTTGGGTTGGTCTGTTCACTTTGTGCACCTATGGAAATGCTGGTTGGCTACGCGAGAAGATGTGCATATACATGTGTCCGTACTCACGTTTTCAATCAGCGATGTTTGACGACAATACTATGCTCGTTGCCTACGACGAAAAGCGTGGTGAAAATCGCGGGCGTAGAAAAAGAAAAGATGACCACAAAGCCATGAATTTAGGCGATTGTGTTGATTGCAACCTGTGCGTAGAGGTTTGTCCCGCGGGCATAGATATCCGCAATGGCTTACAATATGAGTGTATTAGTTGTGGCGCTTGCATCGATGCCTGTGACCAAACTATGTCCAAATTCAACTATGCCAAAGGCCTAATCAGCTTTACCAGTGAAAAACGTTTGCAAGGCCAACAACAAAAAACACTTCGACCAAAAGTGTTGAGCTACGGGAGTTTTACTTTACTCGCATTCCTTTTGATGGCTTTGATGATCCATTTACGTGTACCCGTGGAAGCATCGATTATTCGCGATCGTCACGCACTTTATCGGACCAACTTTGATGGCTCGGTGGAAAACACTTATCAACTGAAAATCACCAATAAGTCACAATTGCGTCAGTCTTATCAACTTGAGGTCGTCGGAATCACGCATGCGAAGTTATCTGTCCCGCCAATTTTCACGATCGACGGGCAAGAAATGATCGTCGTTCCGCTCACCATTACAACAGCACCTGAATACCTCAACCAGCGCATGCAACCAATCACGTTCAAAATTACAGCGCTCGCGCAAGATGATGTTTCATTGGAAAAGTCGAGTTACTTTTACAGTGGCTAGCGCCAAGATATAAAGCACCTTCCTTTGCAACAGCGGCGTATTCTCGTATTTAATACGTCGCTTTTTTTATATGTTATACATGTTGGCCATTTATGGTGGTAAATACATTCCACACAATATTTGGTTATTAATAAATCGCTTAGCTTGGATAAGCAACAATTGAGTATTTTTCGTGTTGCAGTTCACGTAAAAGTCAGTATCATGCCGCCTTTTTTTCAGCAAACTAACATCAGGTACCAGGCCTTCTATGAGAAAACTACTCACTGCTCCGGCTAAAATGAACTTAACCGAACAAGAAAACTCTATTTATCAAAATGCGCTCAAGTTTATTACCGACATTAGTTTGAACCTCATGGCAGTAAAAGTTGAAAACCATCCACAAGACTTTCTTGGTTGGTGCCAGGAGTTGTTGGGTATTTGCCAATATGGCGTGAATCAAGATTTACTGGATGAAGCACAATTTAAGCCGTTTAACAAATTGCAAGATGTATTGCGTCAAGCAATTAGTACGCTTCAGTTAAGAATGCTACGTATTACGCCATGGCCGCTATTTTCGCAATTCATCCAGCAAAACGATGAGAGACAATCGCTCACTGAACGCATAGCGCTGCTCAATTATGTCAGTACGTTGAAAGCGTCCTCGTTTGCAGACATGATAGAAGAAGATCGACTGACTATTTTAGGCAAACACACCGCGAAGCACGAACCCAGTTTATTCCCATTCGATGTTGAATGGTTTGCCAGCACAAGACATGCGCGCAATTTTCATCAAGTAATGACGACTGAAGCACAAATCATCGATGCACTTTGGCAACACATTCCAGACGAAGGTGAAGTAACTTTTGCCCACTACCAAGCGTTCATTGAAAGTTTCCTTAACTTCTGCCAACAGCACTTGCCAGAAGAAAAAGCGTCTTTAACCATAGCGTCGCGCTTATTAGCCATGAAACGTCCAGATACTTTCGTTGCATTGTCGAATGCTAAGTTTGACGCTATTTCACTTGGGTTTGGTATTCCAAAACTTAACAACAGTAGTTTTCAAGATTATTGGTTTGAATTGATTGCCACAATGCGCGAAATGCCTTGGTACAATAGCGAGCAGCCGGAAGATGAATCAGAAGTTACATTGTGGCAATACCGCGCCATTTTGATTGACTGTTTTTTCAATGCTGCGCCGAGTCAGGCGGAGAACTCAAATTATATCAAACTACGAGATAAGCCTAAGAACACAACAGTGAAAATGCCAAGAGCGACTAAACGCACCAAAGCCTCGGCAAAGGAATTGGTTGACCGCGCTTTGACAGAAGGCGATCACCCAGAGTTTTTACACAAAATGCGCGGTACGTTAATTAAAAGTGTTCAAGACGGTAAGACCGTTGAGCAAGCAATTAACTTAATGAAGTCTATCTTTGGATAATTAATACCAATTCGCAACCACAAGCAAGTGAACGACTTTGGACGCGAAGCTAAAAGGATATATTAGCTTCGCCAACCAAAGGTGTTTATTTATTGTAATTCAGTTTACTGGAAAAGTTACTCCAACGGCTCCGACCACACAGCAAACTCTCCGCTACCTGGTTCACTAAAATGAAAACGTCTGCCACCTGGAAACGAAAATATTGGCTTGATAATTTTACCGCCGGCGGCTTCAACACTTGCCAACGTTTGCTCTAAATTGTTGCTGTACAACACAATTAACGCACTTCCCGTTTCGGTTTTCATAGTGTTGTTTGATAAATAAAAGCCTCCGTCAATGCCTTGAGCAGTAAAGCTGCTGTACTCTGGCCCGTAGTCAACAAATGCCCAATTAAACACACTGGCAAAAAACGCTTTCGTTGCCGTTAAATCTGCTGATGGCATTTCGATATAATTGATATTGTGATGTTTTTCCATTAATTAACTTCCTTTCGGCAAATCCTAAAACTTACATCGTTAAAGCATACCATCACTTAATACAAATGAAAGCATTAGCTTACCCCCACGTTAAACCAACTAATTTAAGCTGATAAAATATGGCTAAACGACGGTGCCGCCATAACAGGAAAAAATTCTGTGATGCTGTACTCAACTGCACCACTCTGAACGAATGGATCTGCGTCAAGCACCATTCTTAGCGCCTTTTCTGATGGATGTTGTGAGAGCAAAATCCCACCTGTTCTCGGTATTTTTCTCCCACCAAATAATAACAAGTCCTTTTCATATTCTTTTGCTAAATAAGCCCTATGCGTCTCGACTAGCTCAGGCGTAACCTTTTCAATATCGATAAAATTCATATTAACTAAAAACATCCGTTTC
This sequence comes from Thalassotalea fusca, assembly GCF_053485835.1. Taxonomy (NCBI): domain Bacteria; kingdom Pseudomonadati; phylum Pseudomonadota; class Gammaproteobacteria; order Alteromonadales; family Colwelliaceae; genus Thalassotalea; species Thalassotalea fusca. Next base: position 112,527 of record NZ_JBQRUN010000007.1, on the reverse strand, counting down.
ATTCCTTTTTAATGCTACACAATCTGTAGCAGACAATACCACTACAAATTATGTAGCGCAATCTCTGTTTTTAGTTATTTGTATACGTAGAGTTTTTATCTAATTGGTGAACAAATCAAATACATTGCCCAATGTACTTGTTTTTCCACGATAAAATTCAGTATATGTGCAATTAGCACAAATAACTGCAGTGAATTTTCGGTTTTGCATGTCAAATATTTTTGACCAACCGCTCCCCGTTGTAGCGATTGTATCCGTTTCATATTCACGGCAGTCACATTTCGGACATTTCCATTTGTTAGACATAATTGGTATTACTCCTGTTTCGAATTAGTTAAGTGTGTCAAGTGCTTGTGCATGATATAAGAGTCAACCAAACCAAAGCGTTTATGTTTATAGGCTTTAGGAATTGTACCTATGATTGTAAAGCCAAGTTTTTTCCATAGGTTGACAGCAACTTCATTAGTAGAAACTACTGAGTTAAATTGCATTGCGGTAAACCCCAAACTAAGTGCCATTTGTTGCGAATGCTCACACAATTTACGTGCAATACCTTTCCCGCGACATTCAGGATTCACCATATAGCCGCAATTAGCAATATGACTACTTGGCCCTGCGGCATTCGCTTTCAAATAATAGCTACCTAGTATCACACCGTTTTCTTTGGCAATAAACGATTTATCAGGCATCACACACCAAAGCTGATAGGCGTCGTCAACAGACATATCTGGTGCAAACGCATACGTTTCTTGTGCTTCGATTACATTTTTAAAAACAGGCCAGAAAGCCTGAAAATCTTGTCTAGTAATTTCTGTTATTTTCATTATTTTGTTCTGTCTATAGAATCACTTGCCAGTAACCTACATCAATCCAACGCTCAAACTTGAAACCAACTTCAGCAAAATGAGCCACCTTTTTCATACCAAATTTTTCATGTAGCGCAATGCTGGCATCATTTGGTAATGAGATCCCTGCAATAGCCACGTGGTAATTATCAACACGCAACTGCTCAAATAGCGCTTGATATAACAACGTGCCTAATCCCTGTCCATGCGCGACTGAAGAAACATAAACCGTCACCTCTACAGAATGTGCATACGCACAACGCCCTTTCCACTTACTCGCATAAGCATAACCAAGTACAGAGCCATCATCCGACTCTGCAACAAACCACGCTAAACCTGACGATAACGCTTGTGAAATACGCATCGACATTTCTTCAGAACCCACACAAGCTGTTTCAAAGGTTATGATGCTATTTTCAATATACTCGTTGTATATATTCGCAATCGCTTGAGCATCATCGGGAGTTACAATTCTAATGTTCATCAATTGACCTTAAGCTGTTAATTACTTAGGCGCTAGCCCCATATCATCTAATCTAAGCATTATTTCGGTTTTTCGCGTTTTTGCAATGCTTTGCCAATGTATTCCTTCTTGGGCACCAATAATGGCGTAAAGAAAATTTAAGCTTGTCGAAGGCTGTTTCCACTTCAAGCGTTGGTACAATTCAAACGGGTCACACTGATTAAATTGTTCAACCGTGTCTATGCCAACCACAGACAACATTGCAGCGCTTTTTACACCTAACCCCGGTAAGTCGGCGACTGTTGACGTTTTTGTTTTCATACACTTAATCGCATTAATTGTGTTAGTTGGCCGTTACGATTGACAAACCACTTAACCAAATCAGTTGTGCGCTATAACTCAGCCTTTGATGTAAACCAGGATTGGTCTTGTTCTTAAACGCATTAGCAAGTTTAATCATGAAGTAAATCGTTGCCACCAAACAGCCGATGGTGAAAATTCGAAACTCATAGCCAAAATATTGATTTTCAGGCATCAATATCACCATAATTGGCGCGATAATGAGAGACATCAACATGATGAATCCCGCCCACGAATGAATGTTACACGCCTTGGTCGGTGTTTTTGTATATGGGTCTGCATCCATTGGAAAATAACCTGCAACCCAAGTACACATACCGTGAACAATCACCATCAGACCGACGATTTTCATCACAAAGGATATTTCAGGCAATTGCCAAAAATACCAACCAGCCATGCAAAAAATTATGCCTAAAGGATAGTTGTTAATTCGTGGAGATAGTTTTTCTGTTGGGCTGCCTGCTGCCCCAAGTTCACTACAAAATTGTTTGTAATGATCATAATTAGGGTAAAACAAACTGGCGATATAAACGCCAAAAAAAATCCAAACCGATGCTAACACGCCCGAATAAGCTGAAAATTTAACTAGTGCGGCTTCCAAAACTAAATCCTTCTAATGGCAATACGAAATAACTATCTAATCAAGCATAAAGCTTTCAGTGACAAGTAGTTATACCATATTTTTATTACGTAAATTCACTTTTATCACGGTAAAATTGTTTCAAAAGTTGGCGCTCAACTCGTTAGGCAAAATTGACGAAGAATGGCGAAGCTAGCTTAATATTAATCCGATGCTGCAAAAATTGTCTCTCCCCTGTATAATCGCGCGCAATTGTAGGTCGACAGGAGAAGGCATATTACCCTTCAAGCAAATAACATTACGCAACAGTTTGGCGCAAAGCCTCTGTTCGAAAACATTTCACAAAAATTTGGTGGTGGTAACCGTTACGGTTTAATCGGTGCAAATGGTTGTGGTAAATCTACCTTCATGAAAATACTTGGTAGTGATTTAGAACCAACTTCAGGAAATGTTAGCCTCGATCCAAATGAGCGTATAGGTAAGCTACGTCAAGACCAATTTGCATTTGAAAATTACTCTGTAGTAGACACTGTCATTATGGGTCATACAGAGTTATGGGCGGTAAAAGAAGAACGTGACCGTATCTATGCATTGCCAGAAATGAGTGAAGAGGATGGCATGCGTGTTGGCGATTTGGAATCACAATACGCGGAAATGGATGGTTACAGCGCAGAAAGCCGTGCCGGTGAACTACTTATGGGCGTTGGCATTCCAATGGAGCAACACTATGGCTTAATGAGTGAAGTTGCTCCTGGCTGGAAACTGCGTGTACTTCTTGCACAAGCGCTGTTTTCAAATCCGGATATTCTGTTGCTTGACGAACCAACCAACAACTTGGACATCCACACGATTAAGTGGCTTGAAGACACGCTAAATGAGCGTGACTCAACCATGATCATCATTTCCCATGACCGTCACTTTTTAAACAGTGTTTGTACTCATATGGCCGATTTAGATTACGGCGAGTTACGCGTTTATCCGGGCAACTATGATCAATACATGCTGGCAGCTACGCAGGCACGTGCACGTCTTTTAGCAGACAATGCTAAGAAAAAAGCCCAAATTGCTGAACTTCAATCATTTGTTGCTCGCTTCTCAGCTAACGCCTCTAAAGCCAAACAAGCCACTTCACGTGCCAAACAAATAGACAAAATTCAATTAGATGAAGTAAAAGCATCGAGCCGCGTAAACCCATTCATTCGTTTTGAGCAAGAAAAGAAATTGTTCAGAAATGCACTAGAAGTAGAGAAGTTAAACAAAAGCTTTGATGACAACCATGTACTTCAAGACATGAGCCTAATGGTTGAAGTAGGTGAACGCATTGCAATAATTGGTGAGAACGGTGTTGGTAAAACAACATTCTTGCGTACTCTACTTAACGAGTACACGCCAAATTCTGGTGAAGTAAAGTGGTCAGAAAACAATAACATTGGTTATTATGCGCAAGATCACGCCCATGAATTTGAAGAAGACATGAACTTGTTCGACTGGATGAGTCAATGGCGAAGCGAAGGTGACGACGAACAGGTTATCCGTGGTTTCCTTGGTCGTATGTTATTCTCAGCTGACGATATTAAAAAGTCGGTCAAAGTATTATCAGGTGGTGAACAAGGCCGTATGCTATTTGGCAAGCTAATGATGCAAAAGCCCAATATCTTATTAATGGATGAGCCTACCAACCACTTGGATATGGAATCGATTGAGTCATTAAACATGGCATTGGAACAATATGAAGGCACTTTGATATTCGTATCGCACGACCGTGAGTTTGTTTCGAGTTTGGCTACCAGAATCATTGAAATCAAACCAAATGGTTACGTAGATTTCGCCGGTACTTACGACGAGTACTTAGCCGCTCAGCAAGACTAAGAAAAGACTCAACCATACTAATTGAATGCCAGCAATTTGCTGGCATTTTTTTAGTCGTTATCTATTGTGCAATTTAGACACCCACGTTTCTTATCTTATCCTCTAAACGAATCAACACTTTTGTCGAGACACTTTTATCGAGACACCCACACTTCCCAGGCGTCAAATTGAGTGAAATTTAACCAACAAATATTCGTTCATATACATTGTCTGAACTAAATAGTTAGGCCATGCCAATGAACAAGATCAAGAAATTTTTATACACGTGTATTATTGCTATCACATCATTTGCACTGTATGCCAGTGATGTGTCTACCACCTTCCCAACCGACCAAACGTCTGGCCAATTTACGCTAGGTATTGAACCTAAAACAGTAACCTTTACAGGAGGCGAAGTGCGTATTGCTGGTATTACTTCACTGTATCGCAGTGGTAGCCGCGCGTTTATGGTCCGCAATGAAACGGCAGAAATTACCTTTGGTACGCCCGCTGAAACATTGCTTTTTTACATAAAAGCACAGTCTGCTGGCAATGCCTTTGCTCGTTTGCTGGACGAAAACAATATCGAATTGCTTCGCGTTGAGGCCAATAGCTCTAGCTGGACACAAGTCATGCTGACTCATGCTGATGGCATACACAAAGTCGAATTTACAAATACCGCCAACGATTTAGCGGCAATGGAAGACTTTGAATATACTGCCAAAGTAGATACCGGACCACAGCCACCAACGCCAATTGACGACCCAATTGGTGCCATTATTGAAGAAGGTTCAGTTAAAGTTGATCTAACCGCGCTGGCAACAGGACTAGTTTCACCTGTGACAGGCGTTTCATACGCTGCAATGCCGAATTTTGTCTATATCGTCGACCAAATAGGAAAACTTTATAGTTTGGCGCTCGATAGCAACGAATTAGCTATGATACTGGACGTGAGTGGAGATTTGGTCGCGGTTAACCCCAGTTTTGATGAACGTGGATTACTCGGTTTCGCCTTGCACCCAGATTTTGCCAACAATGGCATGGCATATACATATATGTCGGTACCATCTAGCGAATCAGCCGATTTTGCATTAGCATCGGAAGCCAACCACGATACCGCGATTATGCAATGGACTGGCAGTATGAACAGTGAGACTGGCATATCGATTGATGCCAACAGCGGCGTTGAGCTTTTACGTATTGAGCAGCCGCAATTTAATCATAACGGAGGAACGCTGGTATTTGATCAAAGCAATATGCTGCTCATCTCCCTTGGAGACGGTGGTAGTGCTGATGACCAAGGGGATGGTCACAGTGATGGCGGCAATGGCCAAGATATGATGAAAGCATTAGGCAAAGTGCTTCGAATTGACCCACTCGGCAATAACGCTACCAATGGAAAATACGGTATTCCAGCTGATAACCCTTATGTAAATGACGCCAATGTCTTAGACGAAATTTGGATTAGTGGGGTAAGAAATCCCTATCGAATTACTGTAGATGGAGCTGACACTTATATATGTGATGTCGGACAAAATAAAATTGAAGAAGTCACCATGGTTAGCGGCGGTGAGAACTTAGGCTGGCCATTAAAAGAAGGTACGTTTGCGTTCGATATGAATGGCGATGATGACGGTTTTGTTTACGAACCGGCAAACGCAGAACTACCGGAAGGGCTCACAGATCCACACTGGCAGTATGATCATGACGAAGGCATTGCAATCATTTGTGGTTTTGTTTATCAAGGCGCAATTGAAATGCTACAAGAGAAACTGATCTTTGGTGATTGGATTAACCCTACTACAGGCGGCGGCCGATTATTTTACAATGCAGATACGAACCTTATTGCTGATATTCCCATCATGAGTGGCATGGGGACGAATAAACTGCTCGGCTTTGCGCAAACTGCCGGAGGCGACGTACTCGTGTTGACCAATGAAACGGGGTTACCCAACGGAACATCTGGCACAATTAGCATGATGACAGAGGTTCCTAATAGCATGCCCGCTGCAGTCGCTTCAGCAAGCCCAGCGTCAGTAAATGAGGGCGCAGGTGTTACCCTAACAGCCGCAAACTCCACTGACCCGGACGGTGATAGTTTATTCTTTGTATGGACACAAACCGTCGGCACAACGGTTACGTTGAGCGATTCATTAGCCGCTTCACCGACTTTCACTGCGCCAATGGTGACAGCCGATGAAACATTAACATTTATGGTTGAAGTATCCGATGGACATTTGACTGATGTTGCAGAAGTCTCCGTTACCGTTATGGATATTCCGGCTCCGCCTCCTCCACCTGCTAATCCTCCAACTTCAAGTTCAAGCGGTGGTGGTGCTATGGCGATAAGCTTGTTATTACTGGCTTTATGCTATCGAATGAGAACACTAACGATTATTAAAGCCTGAGTCTGAAAACTAAAGATTAGCCCCCTGAAAAAAGCGCTTGAGGTCATTGCTCAAGCGCTTTCCTTTGCAACTTATGACGCAAATGTAGTCTTACGAGTGAAAGCATTAAAAACGACAGGTAACACAAATAATGTTAGGAATGTCGCTGTAAACAATCCTCCTATAACAACCGTTGCCAATGGTCGTTGAATTTCACTGCCGACCCCGCTAGACATTAGCATTGGAATCAATCCTAAAGCCGACGTAATAGCGGTCATGAGTACGGGCCTTAACCTTGAAACAGCACCATCGAAGATCGCGGTTTGCTTATCTACCCCCTCCACCAGTTGCTGGTTAAAGCTCTCCACCATAACCACACCGTTGAGCACCGCAACACCAAATAGCGTGATAAAGCCCACCGCACTTGGAACAGACAAATATTGCCCTGAAAAATACAATGCAAATACACCACCAATTATGGCAAGCGGCACATTTATCATGATCAATAAGGCTTGTTTCATTGAGGCAAAAGCAAAATATAGCAACAACAGAATTAACAGTAACGATAAGGGAATAACGATTATTAATCGCTGTTGAGCGCGTTGCTGACTTTCAAACTGACCACCAATTTTCACTACATAACCACTAGGTAAATCGACTTGTGCTGCAATAGCTTGCCTAATATCAGCCACAACATTTCCCATGTCCCGACCTTCGACATTCGCCTGTATCACGACTCGCCGTTGCACATCATCTCTTCGCACTTGAGGAGGACCTGATTCAAACTTTACATGTGCTACATCTCCCAAACGCACCCAAGCGCCTGCGGGTGATTGTATTCGTAAATCAGCAATACTTTCCGGTGATTTTCGAAATACATGTTGCAATCGAACATAGATATCATACCTTTCATTCCCAGAAATAACTTGCCCGGCAGTAACACCACCGACACCGTTTTGCACCATCGCCATGACATCCCCCACAGCTAGTCCGTATCTTGACAGCTGTTGACGCTTTGGCGAAATCACCAATTGTGCTTCTCCTGCAACTTGCTCCAGTGCCACATCTTTAGCGCCGTCAATCTGTTGCACAACGTCAGCAATTTCTTGTCCTTTCTCAGCAAGGATGCTTAAGTCTTTGCCGAACAGTTTTATGGCAAGTTGTGCTTTCACGCCAGATAAAAGCTCATCCACTCGTGTTGCAATTGGCTGTGAAAAGTTAAACAACAAACCAGGAAATACTGTTAGCTTTTCTGCCATTTGTTGCTGTAATAACAAGCGATTTTTTGCACTTCGCCACTCATTTATTGGCTTCAACCCAATATAAACTTCGATATTATTTACCGGTTCAGGATCACCGCCTATTTCAGGGCGACCAATGCGACTCAACGCGTACTCCACCTCAGGGAAAGTCATAAGTATTTGTTCTATTTTTGGCGCAAGTTCAATCGCAGTGGTTAAGCTTGAAGACGGTGCTAAGGTAACGCGCATGTTAATTGTGCCTTCTTCTAATTCCGGCACAAATTCAGTGCCGATTTTAGGTGCTAGCACTACGGCGCATCCAAACAAACCAAATGCGGTAAATAAGATGACCTTAGGAAACCGCATAGCGACTAATAAGAGTCGTTGATAAACGGCCTCAAAACGTGCTATCGCGCTGTTTTGTTTTGGTTTAAATCCTTTCCTAAACAACAAACTCGCTAACGCAGGCACTATTGCCAACGCAACAAAAATCGCAGCAACTACGGCCAAGATAATACTGGTCGCCATGGGTTGGAACAGTTTGGCTTCTACGCCCTCAAAACTAAACAATGGCATAAACACCACCAAGATAATCAATGCAGCGAAAAATATCGGTCGTGCGACCTGCTTACCCGCTACAAACACGATGCTATTGATGTTCATTTGGTGACTGCTGTCATCTTGAGAATAATTTGGATGTTTGGATAGCTGCTTAAAGATGTTCTCGACCATCACGACCGAACCATCTACCAACATACCAATAGCAATCGCAATTCCGCCCAACGACATTAAGTTTGCAGAAATTCCAAGCCATGCCATAACCATTAGTGCCAAACCAATTGAAATGGGAATAGAAATAAGCACGAGAAATGTGGCGCGTAAGTTCATCAAAAACAGTAAAAGCACTGCAATAATCAATACAAACGCGATAAGTAGCGCTTCAACAACGGTATTAACGGCTTTCTCAATTAACTCGCCTTGATCATAAAATGGCTCAAACCTGACTCCTTGTGGTAATGCCTGATTGATCAAATCGATTTTCTGCTCAATTCCTGCAATCGTTGCCTTAGTATTGGCGCCCATGCGCTTAAGTACAATGCCGGAAACTACTTCTCCTAGCGCCTTAATTTCACCGTTGGCAAGCCTTTTAGTCATCGTTACCGCCCCTTGGCGAATCTCACTGCCTAGCGACACATCTGCGACATCCCCAACCGTAATCACAGCCCCTTCAACTGTTTTTAAAGGAACTGAACCAATTTGACGTATGCCTTCAGCGTCACTTGCAAACCAACCTGTTCCGCGAATAACAAGCTGCTCCTGACCACGATCCATATACCAGCCGCCGACGTTGGTGTTATTGTCCTCAATCGCCGCAACCACATCTTGTTGCGAAAGCTGATAGGCTAGCAACTTATTCGGCTGAACATTGACCTGATATTGCTTAACTTCACCACCGAATGACAGTACGTCTGTAACTCCATCAACGGGCATGACTAAAAGCTTAACAATCCAATCATTCAAACTGCGTAGTGTCATCGCATCAAACTTGCTGTTGTCCTCAGCCAATAGCAAGTATTGATAAACCTGCCCTAAACCTGAGGTATTCGGCCCCATTTCAGGCACTCCTACACCTTCTGGAATAAGCTCTTTGGCTGCATTTAGACGTTCAAAAACAAGTTGTCGCGCGAAGTAGATGTCTGTGCCTTCATCAAAAACCACTGTAACCCCAGAAAGACCGGTTTTTGATATCGACCGCACTTGACTGACATTGGGCATCGCATACATCACCGCTTCAATGGGATACGTAATAAGTTGCTCAACTTCTTCCGCCGCCAGCCCCGGCGCTTCCGTATTAATAGCGACTTGCACATTGGTCACATCAGGAAAAGCATCAAGGTTTAGCTTTGGAATGGTTAAGTATGATGTAACTGCAAAAGCGATCAACAAAATGACAATCAGCAAGCGATTGCCAATCGACCATGAAATAATTCTCTCAAACATATCGCCTCCTAATGGTTATGCGGATCAAAACCGCCTTTCGCCAGTTCAGAGGCAACGTAGAAGGCACCGTACATAACGATATGTTGACCTGGTTGAACGCCTGTCACCTCAATCAATTCTCCAAATCTTCGTCCGCGTGACACTTCAACCGCTTTAAAAGTATTTGTTTCGTCTTCGACATATACAGTCCAATCACCGTCAGCAGAACGCATCATTGCTTGTTCAGGTAATGCAACAATAGGAGATTTGGCAGTAATCGAAAAATACACATCAACAAACATGCCTGGATGCAATTTATCATGTGCATTTTTTACCGCCAGTCTGATAGTTCGCGTGCGTGTAACAGGATCTATTGTATGGGCTTCTTGTATTACTAAACCTTCATAGCTTTCATTGTCTACGCTTATTATTGCCACTGAACCAACGGGCACATCGAGTGGTTTACTAGTAGAAACTTTTGCTTCTACCCATAATTCAGATTCATCAGCAAGCAGCATAATTGTTTGGCCTGCAGATACACGTTGGCCTTGTGAAAATTCATCTTGCAACACAGCACCTGCTCTTTGTGCGACAAGTGTGTATTCGCCAAGGCCTGACGAATTGTCTTTAACGACATTCGCTATTGCCTGCTCAGTTAAGCCAAATGCCTTGAGTTTACTTAGCGCAGCAATATATTTTGTTTCATCAGATAAGAGTTGGCTTTCACTGACCGTGCCCTGTGCCAGTCGTTTCGAACGCTGCCAATCATTATAAGCCACACGATAACTGGCCTGAGCCTCTGCCATAGCTTCACTAAAAAGTGTTACTAACGGGTCACCAAATTGTACGTGTTGCCCCAAAGTGGCGTGTCGACTAACCACCACGGACTCTATTCGCGGCGATACCACATAACTTGTGTAACCGTTTGCTTTGACTTCACCCGGCGCGTAAACACGTTGTTCAAATATCGATGATTTGGCTGGAGACACAATTATATTTGCAAATTCTATTTGTTCTGGTGTGAGACTAACCTCATTTGCGTGGGTGTCTTGATTCTTACCCTCATGAGAAACATGGGTGTCTTGATTGTTGCTATTGATTGTTGTCCTATGAGAATCATGGGTGTCTCGTTTCTTATCCTCATGAGAAACATGGGTGTCTTGTTTCTTGTGATGAGAATCATGGGTGTCTTGATTGTTTTGAGAAACATGGGTGTCTTGATTGTTGGCATTAACAATACCAGCACTTGCCGACTGAATTGTCGAAATGTTGAATATGCACACGCACGCAACTATTCCCCACCTTAACAGGCGGGCGTTTTTTAAAGTATTCATAAAATTTCCTATTGCTTGAGCATATAATGCTCAGATTAAGTTCTTGGTTAATTAACAGAACTTACGCAATAGGAGGTCGATGCTCAGGAGACGTAGCAATTGATGAAAAGTGAATATTTCCCCTAACAGCCTTAATATCTCGATGATACGGGGCAACTGGATTGTCTTTAATTAAGGTATAAACAGGTGTTGAACCATGGCAGTGACAACAGTGATGGCAGTCATAAGTTGAACTTGGTTTGCTATTATTCTGTTCAATGTTCAAATCAGCTGTAATAAGCTTTTCATCGGACATTTGTAATAAAACAGCTTGGTGCTCTTCATGCCCATTGTGTGATTCATCAATATTCACATGCACGCCCTCTTCCTGATGCGATTGGTGCGCATCAAATGCAGAGGCAATGGTTTGACAAGCAAACATCGCGAGCAATAGCATTGTGATAATACGTTGAATCAAAATAAACGAACCTAATTAATAAGAGTGCATATTGCACCACAGCATAAGCCGATTTGCAATCGACTATGGCTACTGCACCAAAGATAAAATGTTAACATTCATGTCGCTACAGCAACCACAGCTGTCAGGTATTGCGACAGATTTCAGAATTTCGGTAAGCCAAATAACGCACTAAATTATCATTTGGAGTGAACCATTCAACTTTCGATTGCCAGAATATGTGGGCATCTGGGTAAACGGTTTCTAGCTGATCAAAAGCCGCAAGTGCTACTTCAATGGTATCTTGTACTCGATTAAAACGAGATTCAAAAAACAAACTCGAGCCGCATTTTTTGCAAAATGAACGAACGCTACTATTCTCTGCTTCATAATGTGTTAGCATCTCTCGCCCAGCATGCCATTGGATATCCTGAGATCTAACCTCAGCAAATGTTGAAAACGCTGCGCCATGAAATTTCTGACACATCTTGCAGTGGCAATGAGCCACAAGTGGCATGATAGCGCTGACCTCAAACTGAATGGCACCACATAAACAACTTGCCAGATTCTGCGAACGGTTTTGTAGAGCATTACTATCGCTATGAGACATAATTCCTCCTCACAATTAATCTAAGTGCTCGGTTGTAAGTTCTGACACTCTTACAGCCACTGACATACCGTCAACTGTCCATTGTTGAGTGATTTTATTTAACAGCACACGGGCGATTAGTGTTTTATTAGAACCGTCATCATAGTCTACATGCATATGGCAAAATTGGTTATGTATGGGTTGATAATCAGGAATTGAAACCCTGATAGGCTTGACCACCGTTTTATTGGGGTGACGGCGTTTGTACCAGTCTTTTTCAATAATAGTAAATTGATAATTCAATAATTTTCCTCTAACTTAGTTTAAATATTTACTCTTTATTTGTTTAATTTATATTGTTCAATAAACCAGCGCCATTTTAGCTGCTTGACACCTGAAAAAGCAAATAACGTAAAAATGAAATACGCAAAAGCATGTACAGTAAAAACAAAAACACTATGCTGATGGCAATTTGGAAATAACTAGAGCGTGTTGATCTTTGAGGTACAAATTTTGTTCAACTTGAGCGTGCTTTGATCGCGGCGCTCGGTTTGTAGCATAGTTGTTCTACGTAAAAATCGAGCAACAATGAGCAAAGCGCGCTCAATTGAACCCTTCGGGCAGCGCCCGTTTGGCATTTATACTGTGTTATCGCCTTACTGGAGGAGAATAACTACACGACGAAGGCTCTGCCTAGTCTAAATGCCAAACTGTCAGCCGCAAAAATGAACAGCAAAGGTCAAAACGCTCTAGATGACTGAATTAAAAACACAAGAAAATGACGCAAGCGTCGAAGAATTTATTAGAGCAGTTGAACACCCTCAAAAACAAGCAGACAGCTTCGCGTTGGTTAGTTTAATAGAAAAGTTAACCGACAAGCCGGCCAAAATGTGGGGAAATAGCATCATAGGTTTTGGCAAATATCACTATGAGAACACCTGCAAAGGGGGAAGTTGGCCTATTGTCGGTTTTTCTCCCCGAAAATCAGCCATCAGCGTTTACATTATGCCAGGATTCTCAGATTATCAGCCACTACTTGATAAACTCGGCAAGCACAAAACAGGTAAATCGTGTTTGTACATCAATAAACTGGCAGATGTTGATATGGAAGTGCTCAAACTACTGATAATTAAATCAATTGAGTACATGAAAAGTAAATATCGGTGCGATTAGCCAATAACGCCTTTAAATTTCAAAAGATGCTACTGGCTTATCTTCATGCACGACATAAGGTATAGAGTTTAGTCTTCTTCTTTTAATTCGCTCGACTCAATTTCAGCTGGTGCTTTAGCCACTTTTTTGCGCAAAATTGGCAAATCACCGGCATCTTCTGCGGCTAAGAATGCTTTTTTCTTCGCTTTCACTGGTTTTTTCTTTTCAGCTTTCGCTTTAATTGCTTTAGCTTTTGAAGGCTCAGTTGATGCTTTTTTCGCTTTCTTGGGTTTTAATCCCTTAAACTTAGCAGGCAAAGATTCAACTGCATCAAAATCGAATTCAGTCTTCAAAAAGCCTTCAATGTTTTTAAAACTTAGCCAATCTTTCGGTCCTACTAACGAAATAGCATCACCTTTCTTGCCCGCTCTGCCTGTGCGGCCGATGCGATGAACAAACTCTTCACAATGTTTAGGTAAATCAAAATTTATTACATGAGAAACATTGACCAAGTCTAAGCCACGTGAAGCTAAGTCTGTGGTGATTAGGATTTTTTGTTGTCCCTTACTAAAGCTATCCATTATTTGATTACGCTGGCTTTGCGTGAGTTCACCACTTAAAGCTACACTATCAAGCCCTTTGCCGTTCAGTTCTTTCGACAATCTTTCAGTGTCTGCACGAGTCGCCGTAAATATAATCAATTGCTGATATGCTTCGGTCGCCAAAAAATGTTCAAGTAGCGCTTGTTTGTGATCAAGGTGATCTGCAAAGTAGAATTTTTTGTTGATATCTTTATGTTCGTCATGACCGCTATCGATGGAGATTTTTTTAGGGCTGTTTAATAACTCCAGTGCAAATTCATTTACTTGCGCATGATCCATCGTTGCAGAAAACATTAATGTTTGGCGCTTACGATGGTCAGCCGCTTTATTGATAGTGCGCAGTTCTTTTGCAAAACCCAAGTCAAGCATACGATCAGCTTCATCAAAAATTAACAGCTCTAAGCCATGCAAATAAAAGTGGCCTTGTGTTAAATGGTCAGCAAGTCGACCCGGTGTAGCAACGATAAAGTGCGGATCTTTTTCCAGCGTTTTCACTTGATCGTTAAAGTTTTCACCACCTAGAATGAGCACCGACTTGAAGTTACTTCCAGTAGTAAACAACCTCAGTTGAGTGAATACCTGCTTTGCTAGTTCACGTGTAGGCGTCAAAATTAACACTCTTGGGTCACGTTTACTTAGCGCCCTATTCTTAGTTAAACGATGCATAGCAGGCAAAATAAACGCCAGTGTTTTACCCGAACCAGTTTTAGACGATGCCATTAAATCATGACCTGTCATAGCAACAGGTATAGCTTGCTGCTGTATTTCAGTTGGACGATCAAAGCCTAAATGTTCTATGGTCGACATTAATCGTTTGTCAAAACCAAAATCACTAAACTGCAAAGGGTTCTCCTAAAGTTACTCTTCAGATAATTAACGTAATTATAACGCGTTTCATCTATTTATATGGTCAAAAAGTTAAACGGTCAAAAAAGCCAAGACATTTCGTCTTGGCTTTTATCTTGAAATAATGGTGATACTTAGCTATTTGCGGCTCTTTCAGCAATTACGGCAAGCGCCATATCGATTCGCGTTAATACCTTTTCTTTTGGTAATAACGCTAGCGTGATATCAAGCGACGGTGAATTACCAGCGCCTGTAGCAGCCACACGTAGTGGCATCCCTACTTTACCCATACCAACTTCCAGCTCTTCAGCCGTAGCATTGATAACAGCATGAATGTCAGCAGCATTCCAGCTCTCTAACGCTGCCAACTTGCCTTTAACAACTTCTAACGGTTGCTGCGCTACAGGACGCAAGTGCTTTTTCGCAGCTGCGGCATCAAATTCGCTAAAATCTTGATAGAAGTAACGTGAAATTTCAGCCATTTCTTTCAGTGTTTTAACGCGATCTGCCTGTACTTTAACAACTTCAGCCAATGCAGGCCCTTCACTAGTATCAATACCTTGATCACTCATATGCCATGCTAAGTGCTCAGCAACGTATTCAGGATCAAGCGTTTTCATATAGTGCTGATTCACCCAAATGAGTTTTTCAGTATTAAACGCTGACGGTGCACGATTACAACCAGTTAAATCAAACAACTCAATCATTTCTTCACGCGAGAAGATTTCCTGATCGCCATGTGACCAGCCTAAACGCACTAAGTAATTGAGAAGCGCTTCAGGTAAGTAACCATCATCACGGTATTGCATTACGCTCACCGCACCATGGCGCTTAGATAAACGTTTACCATCGTCACCCAAAATCATTGGAATATGTGCATATGCAGGTAATGGTGCACCCAACGCTTTTAAAATATTTATTTGACGCGGCGTGTTATTTACGTGGTCATCACCACGCACTACATGGGTTACCCCCATGTCCCAATCGTCTACCACAACCGTTAGATTGTAGGTAGGAGAACCGTCAGAACGAGCAATAATTAGATCGTCTAGCTCTTGGTTAGAAATAGTGATTTGGCCTTTCACTTGGTCTTCAATTACTACTTCACCGCTAAGTGGGTTCTTAAAACGAATAACGTATGGCTTGTCTGCTGGCCAATCAGTACGTTCACGCCACATACCGTTGTACTTTTCTTTCTCACCTTTCTCACGCGCTTCTTCACGCATGGCTTCTACTTCTTCTGGTGTACAGTAGCAGCGGTAAGCATGGCCAGTTTCTATTAACTGAGCGATGACTTCTTTGTAGCGGTCAAATCGCTTGGTTTGAAAATATGGGCCTTTGGTCCAATCAAGGTTTAACCAATTCATACCATCCATGATTGCGTCAACAGATTCTTGCGTTGAACGTTCAAGATCTGTGTCTTCAATACGCAAGATGAAATCGCCGCCATTCTTTTTAGCATATAACCAGCTATAAAGTGCTGTACGCGCACCACCAACGTGTAAGTATCCTGTAGGACTTGGCGCAAAACGGGTTGTTAAGCTCATATAATCTTCACCATTTTGATTGATTGACCACGCGCTTTTGTGCGTAGTCGAATATTTCTTTTAAAATTGGCGCATATTCTAGCAGGCAACGCGACTGAAAACATCTTTTACCCTTCAACATGGCCTAAAAAGTTTGTAAATTAATCAAGATGTTGAAAATTAAATCACTTAGCACGATTTCAAAAGAAAAACTGAAAAAAATAAACTTTTCTTATTGACAGTATTTTCGATCCACCTATAATACGCCCCCACAGAGACGGACGGTTAGCTCAGTTGGGAGAGCACCGCCCTTACAAGGCGGGGGTCACTGGTTCAAGCCCAGTACCGTCCACCACTCCTCTTATGTGGCGTTTCTGATTATTGAAGTATTTATAGACCTGGACGGTTAGCTCAGTTGGGAGAGCACCGCCCTTACAAGGCGGGGGTCACTGGTTCAAGCCCAGTACCGTCCACCACTTCAAAACTAGGTCTATACCAGATATATTCTGGACGGTTAGCTCAGTTGGGAGAGCACCGCCCTTACAAGGCGGGGGTCACTGGTTCAAGCCCAGTACCGTCCACCACTTCAAAATTAGGTTTATACCAGATATATTCTGGACGGTTAGCTCAGTTGGGAGAGCACCGCCCTTACAAGGCGGGGGTCACTGGTTCAAGCCCAGTACCGTCCACCATTTCTTTGTTAAATTTCTTTGTTAAATTTCTTTGTTAAGAGCTTATTAATTGTCTTGTTATATTCAAGGGTTAAGCACCTACTACTCTTTACAACCCGCGCCAAATCACTGGTTCAAGCCCAGTACCGTCCACCACTTCTACTTTCAAAAACAATCACAAAATTAAACGACCAAGAGATATTCAAGGGTTAAGCACCTACTACTCTTTACAACCCGCGCCAAATCACTGGTTCAAGCCCAGTACCATCCACCACTTCTACTTTCAAAAACAATCACAAAATTTAACGACCAAGAGATATTCAAGGGTTAAGCACCTACTACTCTTTACAACCCGCGCCAAATCACTGGTTCAAGCCCAGTACCGTCCACCACTTCACATTCAAATTTCAAATTAAGAAAAATCATCCTTGCTGGGGTCAGAGTCAACTATACTCGTCGCCATATATGCAATTCAAATTTAGGTCTACGTTTATTGACTCTGACCCCGTAGAATCACTCTCTATGTAAAGCGAGTGGTTGTTGAACCAAGGTACAATAAACCCATGTTTCAAATAAACAACACCTGTTAATATCTTGTATATTTTGCTATAACATGAGCGGTTGTTTATTCAAGGTGGATTCTTTGGCCTTGTTACTAATTTGGTGGTTTAACTTGCAACAATTTATAAAACTTAATGCGAGCTATTTATTCTTTTTTGTCGGTAGTTTATTAATCGTTTGGCTGAATAACCATCTGGATTTACGCGCTCAATTTCCTTCAAGCAATATTGTCATCTGTGGCATATTATTTTGCACCAGTTATTTGTGCTATCTGAAATTAGGTTCTAAATCTTTCAAACTTCTCTGGCTATATTCAGCAATTGCCCTGTTAACTCTCGCTTTGGGTCAATTAATCTATCAGCATTATTCGCCATCGGCGCTTATCGTACATTCATCGACGCTTCTCGCATGGTTATTTGCTTTTCTTGCAATCGAAACGACACCAAACGTTGGAGAAACACCGCAAAGCCAATTCACATCAAGACGCGTCTCAGCCATTGTTTTTAGTATTACGCTCTTTACTTATTTGGTATTAATCCCCAAGCATGACTCAAGCTTTTTTGCTATTGAAAACAATCAAATAGAGTTGTTCAACATGCTATTGTCTTTAGTGCTCACGTTTAGATTATTTGAGGGCTGGCAGTCAAGTAACATCAAAGGGTGGAAAACGTTTTATGGGCTCGCGATTGTTGCAAGTCTTATATTTTGTTTAGGCAATGGCTTTAAATTAATGTCGTTAGCACCAAGTAATGGCACGCATGTGTTATTGGCTAGTATTGTTTTTCTATTACTGACTTTTTTTACATTAAAAAACAAGGAAACATTTACCGCCAAAAAGTACCAGTTTTCTGCAGAGATGTACCTTATCATCCAAATTATGGCGTTCACTGGATTGCACCTTTCGCTTACCAGACAGAGTGGCAGTGATAACTTAAGCTACCCGCTAGAATCACTGTTATATGCGATTTGGATGGTTGGAGTGCTTGGCTTTTTGGCCTATATAATTAGTAAGAGCAGACACAAACAACAAGCAAATGAATTAAACAAGCAAAGTTTACAACATGCAATCGAAAGCCTTGAAAAAAAGCTCGTAAAGTTGAACGAAGCGTTGATATTTAGTGAAGAAAAAGCCATTGTTGCCAGCTCAAGCAATGCTATTTTAACGGCTTCAACTAATGGAGAAATTCTCTCAGCAAACCCTGCTGCCGTGCAAATGTTCCAGTATTTAGAAGACGAATTAATCGGACAAACCATAGCCACCTTATTTGACGATAATGATGAGCTCCATTTCTTCTTCAATTATCAAAGTAATGTTTTCTCGTTGGAACGTAAAAAGAGTGGCATATCAAAAGAAAGTCTTTGTAAAAGAGCTGATGGGCACGAATTTCCAGCACAAGTGGAGATGCAATGGGCCGAGAGAAAAGGCTCCCCACTCATTGTTATCACCTTTATCAATTTAACGTCTCGTAAGCTCGCAGAACAACAAACGTTAGAACAAAAAGACGCGTTTTTGGCCAATGTTTCGCACGAATTTAGGACACCACTCACCTTGATCAATGGGGTGATTGACAAATTCATTGAATCGGCAAAAAACAAAAATGAAGTTGAAGATTTGATCACTGCGAAACGTAACAGTTTGCGACTTGTAAGAATGGTTGAACAACTTCTCGAATTATCAAAAATGCAGGAAAGTCCCTCGTTAAACACCGCTACCTACGAATTGTCTCATCTATTGCAAATGCCGCTTGATTCATTTCGTCAGCTTTGTGTGCAACAATCGCTTGGGTTTACATGTAACATCCCCGATGCGCTTTATTTGGAGTGTGATGCCGAAGCATTTGAAAAGATCATCTTTAACTTAGTAGCAAACGCCGTCAAATATACGCAAAAAGGCGGCGAAATTACAGTTAATGCCTACAAGAGTGGTAGCGATATACTCATTGACGTTATTGATACAGGTATTGGCATAAGTCAGTCATTTCAAAACGTGATATTTAATCGTTTTGAGCGCGTTCAAGAGCCCGCCAGTATTGCACAGTTTGGTGTTGGTATCGGGTTATCGTTAGTTAACGAATTGGTTAAGGCACATCATTGGCGAATTAGTCTAATTAGCGAGCCTAAAAAAGGAAGCAAATTCACTTTGCATATTCCAGCAGCAACACAAACAGATAAAACCCAGTTAGCAACGGCGAGCATTTCTCATCAAGAAATTTCAACGCTATTGCTCGATGCTAATCAATCGGAACAAAAGCTAATAAAGCCTGAAGACAAACGCGTGGTATTGCTAATTGAAGACAATAAAGATATGCAGCAACATGTTCAACAGCTGCTCGACACGCAACACCATTGTATTACCGCAGATGATGGCGAATCAGGCATTGCACTAGCAGTAGAATACATTCCTGACATAATTGTTTGCGATATCATGTTAACCGGTATTGATGGCTTTGAAGTTCTTACCTTTCTTAAAAATCACGAAGCAACTAGCCATATTCCGGTGATTTTACTTACTGCACGTTCAGATTTAGAAAGCCGACTTAAAGGGTTAGGGTTGCAAGCAGATGAATACCTCGGAAAGCCATTTAATCGCAAAGAACTTCTGACACGTATCGATAGCCTTATCGAGAATCGTCGCCGATTAAAACAAGTGTATGTTGGCAAATACATGGATGCCCAGCAGAAGCAGCGCAAGCAACAAAGTCATCAGCATATTTCACATTTGACCGAGTCTGAAATGCCAGAAACATCTGCAGACGATAACTTCCTAAACAAGTTAGAGCAGTTTGTTGCGAAACACTATACAAACCCTCAACTTGAGATCGCAGAAATTGCCAGTCATCTTGCGATGAGTGAACGACAATTACAGCGTAAGATTCGTGTCTTGCTAGGCTCTACACCAAACCACTACTTAAAAGAGTTCAGATTGAGCAAAGCAAAGGAAGCGCTTGCTATGGGTAAGCCGATTGGTCATATTGCACTAGACGTTGGTTTTTCTTCACAAACCTACTTTGGTCGATGTTTCAAAGAAAAATACGATATGACGCCAAAACAATACCAATCTAGTTTAGAAAAATAAATTGTCACATCGATACAGATTCGATTAGTGCGTGCGCTTGCAACTCAAGCACTCAATTCGTGAGCGATGATTTATATCTATAATAGGATAATTAACTTCAGTAAATGGATCTTTAGACAAGAATGAACACATATTTTTGGTTTGCCGTATTGGTTGCTGTTAACTCAGCATTAGTGTTAGCGCTCGCGATGAACGTTTCACGGCTACGAATTAAACACAAAGTGTCATTGGGTGATGGTGGCAATAAGAGCCTAATGGCCGCAATTAGGACACATAGTAACTCTGTTGAGCAGTTGCCAATATTTGCAATTGTTATCCTTGCACTAACATTGGTACAACCCGCTGCAATGATATTACCTATTACGGTGATTGGCTTTACGTTGTCAAGATTTGCCCACGCCTACGGTATGCTCTTTCGTGCTTTTATTATTCGTAGAATTGGCGCAGGCTTTACTTATATTTTTCAAGCGATTGCAGCTGTGTCAGTTGCAACCTACCTGCTGATATAACTGATTCGCCAATCCATACAACTAGCCGTGTTTGATAATGGCGAACTGTTTTAGTTCTTCTACAGTTACACTCTTGATTGCTGCGATATAGTCGAATGGCTTTTCATTGGGTCCCAACAGACCAAGCCATTGCATATCTTCTTTTTCATCCATAAGTTTCAAGCAATGCTCTGCTAATACGCTCATCTGATCCCAATTAACATGTGCCGTATCTTCTATATCAAACGGATAATAACTAAACACAATTTTTGCAGAGGTATTTATTTGCGCAGAACCTTTTATGCGATTTGCCAATGATTGAGCCAGATTCGTTACTTGGTTTTCGTTATCGTACCCTATAATGGCAAATGTTGATTCATCCCATCGAATTATCAAATCTTCTTCGCCACTTGAGTAAGTCAAAATGTCCACCAGATTTAACAGTAAACTGTTAGTGGTCTCCGTTGGCAAACGCACCATACACATATACAGTTTAGGCAACAAGTGCCGCTCTACAGGCGATAGGTTTTGATGTATTTGCATCATCAATTTACTTGCCTGTTCTATGTATATATCAAGGTATCTGCGGCTTTTTGCATTGGTTAGCTTGTCAACAATGGCAGCGTTTTCAAGTTGCACGTTAGCTCGCTGTAACTCCTTGTTTTTAAGTTGTAAATTGTGTGTTTTTTCTTCTACTTGCTGTTTCAAGTCTAATCGCATTTGTTGCTCTTGCACCAATTTACGATTGATAAATCGAGAATATGCCAATACAAGCCCAGCGATCATACAAATATAAAGTGTATATGCCCACCAGGTATTCCATGGCTTAGGCGCCATCCAAATACTAACCAGCGTAGTTGGTTCGCTCCATATACCATCACTGTTTTGGGCTATCACCTCGAGCGCATATTGACCCGAAGGTAGGTTGGTATATGTCGCACGTTGAGATTTGTCCGCATCTATCCACTCTTCGTCAAAACCTATGAGACGATATTTATATTGTGTCGCGTCTGGATCACTAAAATTCAATCCGACATATTCGAAAGTCACCACTTGATCAGTGTAATCAAATGATACTTCTCCTAGCTCAGCCATCGCTTTGTCAAAATTCATCACTTCGTTTAAGCGATAAATATTCACTAGTCTGACGATTGGCGCAGTATGATTCATATTAACTTTGTCTGGCGCTACACCAGTAAAGCCATTTGAACTGCCAAAATACAAGTTGTACTTAGGGTCCTGGTAATAAGCACCATGGTTATATTCCAACTCTGCTAAACCGTGCGCCATACCGAAATGTTTAAAGTTTTTAGAATCTGGCGAAAACCGAGAAATGCCCTTGTTTGTACTAAACCAGATATTATTTTCTTTATCTTGACTAATACCGTAAACCGTCCGGCTTTTCATCCCGTCTTTTACGTTATAGCGCTGAAATTTATAATCCTGTTTACGCTGGTTGTCCAATGGCAAAAAGTTCAATCCAGCGGCCTGTGTGCCTACCCATAAATTTCCCTGCTTGTCGCGATGAATTATCCAAGATAAGTCACTACTGATGCTTTGACTGTCATTGTCGTCGTGGGTTAGATGGGTAAACTTCATGGTGTTAAGATCTAAGCGATTAATACCACCACCGTATGTGGCAAGCCAAAGTTCTTCTAACTCCCCTTCAATAATCTTCACTATATGGTCAGAGCTAGGGCCACTCTCTGGTGACTCACTGTTTGGTTGGAAACGCGTAAATGTTAAGTCACTGTTTAGCCTATTTAAACCCTTATGATAAGTTGACACCCACAACTCGCCATTGCTTAGTTTGACTATGTCAGTAACGCTATTGGCTGAGATCGACAGCGGATTATTTTCGTCGTGAGCGAAATGTACCAAGATGTTAGTAGCGGTATTATATTTAAACAAACCCGCTGTTCTCGTGCCAACCCATATTTGCTCGTCGTCAACCAACAATGACATAATTCGGTAGTTCAATAGGTCTTTTGGTAATGGCAGCAATGAAATGTCATCATTGCTTTCATCAAGTGTATAGATTCCACCGCTATATGTGCTAAAAGCGATACGAGACTCATCAAACTGAGAAAAATCAGTTATGGTGCTGTTCGCTAGGCTCGGATACTTTTGCGAGTTGTATAGTGAAAATGTGGTTAATTTGGGGTCCCAACGACTCACCCCAGCAAGGGTACCAATCCACATCATACCGTTTACATCTTCAAAAAACGTAAGCACAAAATCATTTGTTAGGCTAAAAGAGTTGGTAGGATTATGTTTATATCGCCAAAAGTTATCTGCTTGACGATTATATATAGCCAATCCATTATCCGTTGCAATCCATATACGGCCAGTACTGTCTTCAATAACATTTTCAATAGTATTACTAGGGATTGACAAAGAGTCCGCTCGATCAACTACATAGTGACTGAGCTTTCTTGTAGGTAAATGGTATTTAAACAACCCATGCTCAACCGTACCTATCCATACTTGCTGGTCATTATCTAACACTAATGAATTGACTAAGTTCACGCGACTGTCAGTAATGTTTATGTCGTACTTATAGTTTCCATCTAAATCAAATGCACTAATACCGCCTCCGCTAGTCCCAATCCAAATCTCATTGTGACCAATTTCAACGATGGCATGAATAATGTCATGGTTTAAGCCGTTTTCAGGTATATCGGCTTTGTAATGCTTAATAATCTCGCTCAGTTCACCTTCAGCGTTGAAGCGAAGAACGTTGAGCCCTTTTTCAGTCCCAACCCAAATATTGCCCCGACTGTCTTCCATCAACGTATTCACGTTATTGTGGCTTAACTGGTGAGACGCTGAATTAGTCGTGATATGGCGAAATCTCTTTTGACCCAAAGTAAGAATATTGAGACCACCGCCTCTCGTACCAATCCACAGTTGGTCGCGTTGATCAAATATCATTCGGCTCACAACATCTGAGCTTAACGAAGTAGGATCAAGTACATCATGGTGAAAACTCTTGAATTGCTTACCATCATAACGATGCACACCTTCTTGCGTGCCAAACCAAATGAAACCGTATTTATCTTGCTCAATAGTTCGGATCATTTGATATGACAACGGGTTGCTAGCATTAAAATGAGGGAGAAAATTGAGATCCTGAGCGATTGTCGTCAAACTGACAAAAAACAGCAAACTCCACAACCTTTTTAGCATAAATTATCACCATAGTTACGATGTAAAAACATTAGCAATGTCACGTAATACTATTCACACAAACAAAAAAAAGCACCTTTTTCTTCAAAAACTTCAAACAATCCGTCGTTTTTGAATTAAGGTGCTTTTTTGCAACTAATTACAATATGTGTTGAAGGCCTGCATGGCCTTCAAAGTAAAACTCTACTGCTGTTCAACCCAATGGTTAACGCCAATCCCTTCTTGAGCATTAAAGTCAGCGTTATTTTTCCAAATAAAGCCATCAGAATTTAACGAGTTTTTCCAAATAAACCCTTCAGTATCAAGTGCATTTTTCCAAATGAAACCGTCTGTAAATACTGCATTTTTCCAAATGAAACCGTCAGTTACAACACTGTTCTTCCATATGAAACCACCCACTTCAACGGCGTTTTTCCAAATAAATCCACTGCCAGAAACAGAATGCGGTTCAACACTTGCCTGCCAGCGATATTTATCGCCAAGACCTTCGATGTAAAAATCACCATTTTCGTCCATATTAGCAGGACCGTAAAAGTGTTTTTCGCCATTTAAATCTTTTGCAATATCTAACTCTTTGTTAGCACAGTTATTTGTATCACTCGCTAGCATTTGGCCAACGTTGAGCATACCTGCGCCTTGTTGAAATACGCTAAATGCCAATGAATCATCGTTGTTAAATGCCATTTTTGCCGTTGATGTAATACGACACTTAACTTGATCTGGTGACAAGTTCGGCTCTTGGGTTAACAATAACGCTGCTGCACCAGAGACAACTGCTGCTGCCTGAGACGTACCAGACATTTCAAAGTAACGACCACCGTCATGAAATTCAGGGTGTTCTGTCACGATAGTCGTGTCAAACGACATTAGGCCTGAAAGGTGACCACCTGGAGCAACCAAGTCTGGCTTAACAAATCCCTCAACTGTAGGGCCCGCCGCACTAAAACTCGTCACAAAGTCATCTACGTTATTATTAGTTGTATAGTTATCCGACGTTGCACCAACGGTGATAATATAAGGCACGTTACCCGGTACACCGATAGTCATAGGGTTTGGACCGCTGTTGCCTGCAGAAGCAACAACCACGATACCCGCTTGCCATGCTTTCATAACCGCTTGGTTTAAAGGATCTTCCCAATAAAATGAACGCACTGGACCGCTAAATGACATATTTAACACGCGAAGGTTTATTTGATCCTTAACACCAATCGCCCACTGAATACCGCGAATTACATCTGCATAAGTTGCCTTGCCTTCGTAATCAAACGCTTTTATACCCACTAGTGCAGCGTTCGGTGCAACACCGTAAATTTTTCCTGTTACATCGTAATCACTATTTGCCGCGATACTCGCAACGTGCGTACCGTGACCATTCGCTTCATTATCGTAATTTGATACCGTGTCATTTATCGCGTCATAAGTGCCCCACGCCTTATCTCTACGGTATAAATCAACTGAAAGACCGCTTAATTGGTCTAATCCAGTATCTAGAAACCCAATAGTGACACCATCACCAAAGTTGTATACCGAATGAGCGCCTTGAGCGTTTATAGCTTCAACCACTGTCGCTAATGGTTGCCAACGTCTCTTACCAACAGCACGACCATTATTATCGCCTGCTAATTCAACAGAATAGTTTTCAGAAATGTTAAAATTATGCTGTTCAGTAAGCTCAGTAACCTGCTGCTCTGTTAACTCAGCAACAACCGAGTTTATTACACTTAGCTGGTGACTTGTTTTGATGCCCAGTTTCGCAACAATAGATGCTAGTTCATCATAATCGTTGCTTTGCACGATATATGACATTGACTTAGGTTTCTTTACATCATAAGCACTTGAATTATTGTAGATTTCTACGAATGTTATTAACGCAACAAACGCAGTTAACGCGACAGCAGCAGCTATAGCGATTATTTTTTTGTTAGAACTGATAGAGTTTTTCAACACTTTTCCCTTGTTCATCCGATCACACCCTCAATTAAAGATCTAAGTAACAAGTTAGCTTCTGTGCTGACTCGACAACTATGCGACCAACGAAATTCATACATCTAATTTACAATTGGTTACAAAGACAAATTAACGGTTAATACTACAAACTGTCAACAATAAAAGCTGTTTATTACTATTTTTTTGTTAAGTTTACAACTGCAGAAACGCTAAAATCCGGCCGCTAGGAAGGCCGGATTTTAACAATTAAACAGTCAATCGATTAAAATGTAACTGTTGATTCATCAGAACAGTTATTTGTTCCCTCATCACACACTTTGTATGTATATGAACCGTATGTTCTGAAAGCGTCAGTGTAGGCACCATCGTTTGATGTTGTTCTGTAAAGGCTACCGTTTCGGTATATATCTACACTAGATGTAGATGCACCGCTCCACGATAAATCAACTCTGTTTTTACCTTTAGAACGATAACCAGATGTGCTCAAAGAAATGTCACCTGCTGGTGGTTCAGTAACATCGCCTGCACAACCATTAGTTGATAAGTAGTTATGTGCCGCTGCTGCCTTAACAATACCGTACCCAAAGTAAACATCTTTGCCAGCCTGACCTTGGTCTTCAGCAGTCGCTTTAAGCGCGTCACGAATTTCAGTACCAGTACAGTCAGTATGATTTGACCAAACTAGCGCTGCAATACCTGATACCGCAGGTGTTGCCATTGATGTACCACTCATCATGCCATAGTCGCTAGTACCAATAGTTACATTGATATTACTTGCATTCATGATTGCGCTACGATCTTCAAACGCTGCACCAACTGCAGGAATTGACGTTGCATTTGTGTCGCCAAGCGTACCGTAAAGCATGCCAGCTTCGTTATTAATAATAACTGCGCCAATGCCGCCTGAATCTTCACAGTTTTTCACTTTATCGTGGAATGAAATGTTACCACGGTCTATAACACAAACCATGCCGTTAGCCGATGCGTCTACCGCTTCAGCAGTGCCCATGAAGTAAGTACTGCCAGATGCATTGCCTGAGTTTTCCATAGAAGAAGAGGCAATTGCTTGGCCATCAATTGTTAAGCCGGAGCTTGTTGCCATACCCGCAGGATATGTAGATAACGTGTCTACACCACCAGCCGTAACTTCAACACACACTGTTTCATCAGTAACTGTTGTTGCACGCTTGCCCTTACCTGTTGTAATAGTACAGCTTGGGTATTGAGAAAAATCAGCGATATTATTGTCTGAATCGTTTGCGCCAATCATCATTACTGACGAATAGCCCGCAGGGTAAGAACGAACGCTGTTTCCATCGTTACCAGCAGCTGCAACGACTAAACCACCGGCTTCTGTGAATGCTTTAAACGCATTCTCTTCGGTGCTGTTAGCGCCGCCGCCACCAAGGCTCATGCTAATGATGTTTGCACCCGCAGCAGAACATTTTTCAGCAGCGTGTGCTAAGTCAGAAGAATATCCCCAACCGCTTGCGTTGAACACTTTGATAATGTGCATATCAACACCTGGCGCCATACCTACAACGCCTACGCCATTGTCTGCCGCACCAATCGTACCCGCAACGTGTGTACCGTGTGGACCGCCGTGCTCATACCAATTACCAGTACCTGAATCGTTATCACCAGTAATGTTATTCCAAACAAAATCAGTATTTGAGTTGTCTAAACCTGAGTCAATAACACATACCTTCATGCCTGCGTTGGCATTAAAATTAACTTGGTTTGCTTGAGATTGGTACACTGCATACGGTGTAATTTGTTGAGTCATCGGGTTACCAACATCATCGCTGAATGCACTAAATGGCACACGGCGTTGATCTTCTTCCACTAACTCTACATGCGGGTTATTTAAAATACCTTTTACTTCTGATAAATCGCGACCAGCGAATGTCGCTGAGAAGAAGCCATTCCCTTCATTATGAATTTCAGCACCTAGCTTTTTAGCTAGCGATTTTACGATTCCTTTCCCGTTGTTTGAAACTTTGATGATGTATCTATCATCGGCTGCTTGTGCACTCAATGCTGTTGTTAATGCAACAGCTAATACTGAGGCTTTAAATGTAAACTTTGACATGTTTCTCTCCACTAGGAATTCGGATTTTTTATTATTGTTATTGTTTTATATTAATAATTTTGTAACACGCTTGTTTTAGTATTATTAGCGTCCGAGGCTGCTGTCACTTGATAGTATCGAACCAATGATTATTCCCTAGTAAAAATACGACCTTTTTTAGTACAAAACCGACAACGCAAAACTTCCCTTATAAAAACAACAAGATATAAGGACACAATTTTTAACAAATGCCGATATGTTACAAATGTGTGAGCAGTAAACATTCATGATTTGCTCATTACACAAACATGAAGAACACTAATACCTATTAACTATCAAGCGTACCTTTTAGAATGAACGAATTAACCGTATAATCGCCCCCATGTTAAAAGAACATTAATGACTATGGCTGACGAACTCATCATTGTAGAACTTGCAGAACAACCCATCGAACTATGCAAATTGTTAAAAGTGGCCAACTTAGTTGGTGGTGGTGGTGAAGCAAAAATTGTTATTAGCGAAGGATACGTATACGTCAACAATGAAGTTGAATACCAAAAACGTAAGAAGATTTATGATCAAGACATCGTTGAGTTTAACGGTGAACAAATCTTAGTTGAATGTTCAGCGCCAGTTACGATCAAAACAAAAAGCGTAAAACCTGCCGCCCCTGCAACAAAGGACAGCAGTAAAAATAAAAATCACCGTCAACAGCACCCGTCTAAGAAAAATAGTAGCAACCAAGCCAAAGTGCCTACAACCCCAGAGAAAAACCCCAAAGGCAGACGCAAGCCCATAAACTTTTAGTAGCATGTTTTAGCATGCTCTCTCTAAAACTCTAGTAAATGTCCCCTCCTGACTTTAGGTAGTCTGCAAAAATGTTCGGTTTTTAACCTTATACCAATCCACATAAAGAATTACACACTTAGAATGACATGGGCGACATTAGAACAAACGAAATAAGTGTAGATATAGTTGTTCTACATTAAGCTTATTTTGTGCAGTTATCATGTTGCCCATGCATTCCCAAAGGGCGAGTTTTAAAGACTTATATGCTACGTTATTGATTTTAACAAGGTTCCTACATGGATGTAGGTTATTAGAGCAACGCAGGACGCAGTTGCCGAGAATAACCATTCTTTGCAATCAATGCCTTGCCTCTAAGCCTTTAAACTCTCGCTAAGTGAGCAATTTCTTATGCGGGTTGGTATTATTTGATTATTTTTTTGCATAGCCTGTAATAAACTCTTTGCTCACTCCACTAACCAAGCAAAATTAAGACGATAAGACAGGATTCGAATGGGAAGTGACTTTTATCAGCTTCAAATACTGCCTTTTGCCCCAATCATTATCAAAATTTGTCGGGCATATACGAATACGCAGGAAGATTTTGAAGATTACTATCAGGAAGTTTGTTTACAAATTTGGCGAAGTAGAGACAACTTCAATAACCAGTGCCAATGGTCTACTTGGATTTATCGAATTTCACTGAATGTCTGCCTTACTTATTTAAAGCGACGCAAAACTACAGGTAATCAAATTGTTTCTGACACTTTACCTGATGAAGCAATTGACGATAGCAAATCATTTGTCAGCGATGAAATTAACCAATTGTACAACGCAATAAAACACTTGTCTGAAACTGACCGAGCGGTAATTTTGCTTTACCTCGAAGAAAAGTCATACAAGGAAATTGCCGAGATTATCGGTAGTAATACCAACAACATTGGTGTCCGAGTAAGTCGTATCAAAGAACGACTCAACAAGTTTATAAATCAGGAGTAACAACACATGGCAAAATCAATTGAATCTATATGGAAAGAAGGTTTCGTAAACGAAACTGAGTTAACAGCCCCCAAAATCAACGATTTATATAACCGAAAGTCACAAAATATTGTAGACAAGCTACAAAAGATGTTTGCAATTAACATTAAAGCTATCATCGTTGGTAGTATCATCATGCTCATCATGATGACGCTTGTCGGCGCACCATGGCTTGGGTTATACCTTTGCTGCTTGCTTACACCTTTAGTCATCATCGCAAGGAAAGAGCTGAATAAATCTATCGATCTTTCCAAAGGGCAAAGCAGTTATGACTACATAATGAATTTCAACAATTGGCTACAGGATTCAATCAACACCTACGCGATTTATTACAAGTATTTTTATCCATTGTGTTTTTTGGGAATGGCGATTCAAGGGATTGTCAGCGAATCTGGTGGCAAAGTAATTGCTTCTTTATTAGAAAGATTCCCAACAGAACTATTTCTATTGGGTCTACCCTATTATGTCGTCGTACTTGTTGCCGTTGTAACCTTTATCGTCGCACTTAGCTCTCAAGCGCTGTACCGATTAGACCTCAACTTAATTTACGGTCGTCAGTTTAAAAAATTAGAAGAACTAATTGCAGATATGAAAGCATTGAGAGAATAAAAACCTTCTTTAACCTTCATTAATTTGTCGGTGGTATTATTTAAATTTTTCGACTGAGCCACCGGCACCATTTAGCTGCCAACAATACCTAACATACGCTATTCACCTATTAATCGCGCCCAGAAAAGTTTTGTAGCGTTTATAATTAACCCAACTTAATATACTTTATCGTTTCCTAGTTTGAGGCTAATTATGCTAAGAACACTAATTGTCGTCTTCTCTGTGCTTTTATTGACGTCAATTAATAACTGCTTAGCAGAACAAAACACTATAGCAGCAGGCGTATTTTTAGGCGTAATTGAGAAAGACGGTTCTGGTGCCTATCAACGCATTCTTCAAGAGGCCGCTAATAGAGCCAATATCAAATATACTGAACACGTATACCCGCTTAAAAGAGCGGTCGAAATGTTTAAAAACCAAAAAACGCTTGCCATCTACGGCATGACTCACGCCATTATTGAAGATATGGGCGGCTCTAATATCATCACTAGTTATCCGCTTGGCGCATACAAAGCCTTCGTGTTTACCCCAAAAACGCACCCTAAAATATCGAGTTATTCGCAACTAGCGCATCTGAAAATAGGCGCAATAAACGGCTATCAACCTTATTTTAAAAGCCTAACGAATAAAAATATCACAATTGATTATTTTACTCATGAAGATAAACAGCTTGAAAGACTTCGAGCTGGACGAATAGATGCAATCATCGGCTTCCTGCCTGATTGGCTGCCTTATTTGTCAATTCTCAATTATGACCCCAATTTTCCTATCCATATTGGCTACGATTATATGACAGTCTGGAATACACAGGCGGGACAAAATTTGTCGAATCTATCTCGCCTGCTCTAATGAGTATGAAACAAGATGGGACAATACAAGAAATTCTTGGTGAACGTTTTATTGATTTTGATTATAACCCTACACAAGAATACGAATGGATCCCTCCTTCTCATCAGGAATAATTTATGTTTTAGGGATTTGAGCATCAGCTGTCACAATAACACCGCGTTTCACCGTCATTTTAGGCTGTTCTATAGTCTTAATATTGCTATGTGGATCTTCATTAAGTACAACTATTTATTTTGTCGAATGCACTTTTGAACAAAACAGTATGTCTTCAGCTTGTTGCTTATCGTGCTAATCCGCCAACAATATTTCAATAGTCATTATTAAATCCTTTTTTTGAGAAAAACTAGGTACAAAAAAAAGTCCTTACTATACTTCGTTGTATGAACAAAAAGAAACACTTATGCCAATACGAAGACCCTGACGGCTACGAGTGCTTAGAAGAAGGCAACGCCACAGGTTACTGTTTCTGGCACGATAAAAGTGCAGATAAATCTGATCCCAACGTTAAAGATTGGCTGGTCGAGCATACGCGTTCAGGCGGCATGACCAGAGGCATTTGTTTAAAATATGCCGACCTTAGGCAAATTGATTTAGTTAACCATCATCAAAAAGAAGGATTTGATTTTTCTTACGCCGATTTTTATCGGGCAAATCTCAGTGGCGCTCATCTATTCAATATTAATTTTCGCAATGCAAGCTTGATGAAAGCCGATGTGCGCAACGCTAAACTAAATTGTGCGCAAGTAGAAGATGCTAATTTACTTGGCGTAAAATGGGGTGGCTGTAAAATTGAGCACATGAAGCTAGGCAAGCGCGTACTACAAGAGAAACAGGCTAAAGCGGCATTCAAAAAACGTGAGTATGCGATAGCTGATGATTTAAACGAACAAGCCGAGGAAATATACCGAGATTTGCGAAAGCATGCCGAGTCAGAAGGCATATTTACCCTTTCAGGCGAGCTCATTCAACGTGAATTAACGATGCGTAGGTTACAAATGCCGCGTTTAAGTTTCAAACGATTGGGGTCGAAAATTGTCGATTTGTTTTGTGGTTACGGTGAAGCCCCTCTGCGCATTGTCGCTATTTCTATTCTTCTCATCTTTATTTGTGCCACCACCTACACCTTTACCGGACTGAATTATCAGGGTGATATTCTCAAGTATTCATCTGACAACAGCTTTACGGAAAACTTTTCATTTTTTCTTTCATGTTTATATTATTCCATCGTTACCTTTACCACCTTAGGCTACGGGGATTTTACCCCGGTTGGTATTTCCCGAGCAATTGCTGCCATTGAAGCCTTTACGGGCAGTTTCACTATTGCGTTATTTGTTGTCGTATTTGTGAAGAAAATGACACGGTGATGTACTTTACATTCACCATTAAATAATCCCAAATCATCGCTTTTTTTACTTTTTCCTTCGCCAGTGCCCTGTTAGAATGTTCGCCAATTTGAATTATTAATTTATCAACGGAATTTGTTATCCATGCGTACCAGTCAATATTTACTTTCTACGCTGAAAGAAACCCCTGCAAATGCAGAAGTAATCAGTCATCAATTAATGCTACGTGCAGGATTAGTACGTAATGTTGCTTCGGGTTTATACACTTGGTTACCGACAGGATTAAAAGTACTTAAAAAAGTAGAAAATATCGTTCGTGAAGAAATGGAGCGAGCTGGCGCAATTGAAACCTTAATGCCAATGGTGCAGCCAGCAGATTTATGGGAAGAGTCAGGCCGTTGGGAAGATTACGGACCTGAGTTACTTCGCCTACAAGACAGACACACTCGCCCGTTTGTTTTAGGTCCTACGCACGAAGAAGTGATCACCAAGCTGATCAGTAATGAACTAAGTAGCTACAAGCAATTGCCGCTTAACTTATTCCAAATTCAAACTAAATTCCGTGACGAAATTCGCCCGCGCTTCGGTGTAATGCGTGGTCGTGAATTCTTAATGAAAGACGCATATTCTTTCCATATTGAAGATGAATGTTTGAAGAAAACTTATCAAGTAATGTACGACGCATATTGTCGTATATTCGAGCGTCTCGGCTTAGATTACCGCCCTGTTATTGCCGATACAGGTTCTATTGGTGGCGATGCATCTCACGAATTCCACGTATTAGCAGATTCTGGTGAAGACGATATCGCATTTAGTGATGGCAGTGACTTTGCCGCGAATGTTGAAAAAGCAGAAGCATTAGCCCCTGCTGGTGAACGCCCAGCTCCTTCGGCTGAAATGGCAGAAATTGCAACACCTGACGTAAAAACCATAGAGCAAGTTGCCGAATTTCTAAAAGTAGATGTAAAACAAACAGTAAAAACATTGTTGGTTATGGGTGAGCCAACTGAAGACAGCGAGGCGCCAGTGATTGCATTGGTGCTACGTGGTGATCACCAACTGAACGAAATCAAGGCTGAAAAAATTGACTGCGTTGCATCACCACTAACATTTGCTAGTGATGAACAAATCAAAGCAGCTGTTGGCTGTAACGCAGGTTCTATTGGTCCGGTAAACTTAAGTATTCGCGTTGTTGTTGACCGCAGTGCTGTTCACTTAGCTGATTTTGTTTGTGGTGCTAATAAAGATGATGTGCATTTAACTGGTGTTAACTGGGATCGCGATGCAATCAACTATCAGGTTGAGGACATTCGTAACGTAGTTGAAGGTGACCCAAGTCCATGTGGCCAAGGTAACATTGTTATTAAACGCGGCAT
Source organism: Thalassotalea fusca (assembly GCF_053485835.1). Lineage (NCBI taxonomy): Bacteria > Pseudomonadati > Pseudomonadota > Gammaproteobacteria > Alteromonadales > Colwelliaceae > Thalassotalea > Thalassotalea fusca. The sequence goes on along the minus strand of NZ_JBQRUN010000007.1, from coordinate 78,334 downwards.
AGAAGTAGGTCATATTTTCCAACTTGGCGAAAAATATGCCAAAGCTATGAACTGTGGTGTTTTAACTGAAAGCGGTAAAAACCAAACGTTAACTATGGGTTGCTATGGCATCGGTGTTTCACGCATTGTTGCTGCTGCAATCGAACAAAACCACGATAAGTACGGTATTAAGTGGCCAAAAGCAATCGCACCTTTCCAAGTAGCGATTGTGCCAATGAACATGGCGAAATCTGCGCGTGTTAAAGAAACGGCTGAAGGTTTGTATGAGCAACTAAAAGCTGCTGGTATAGAAGTATTATTCGATGACCGCAAAGAGCGCCCTGGTGTTATGTTTGCCGATCACGAATTAATTGGTACACCATTACTTCTTGTGGTTGGTGAACGCAACCTAGACAATAAACAAATTGAAGTAAAAGACCGTATTACCGGTGAGAAATCACTCGTTGATATTGATGATGTTATGAGCTTGTTTGCTTAGTTTTTAATACTAACAATATTCTAAAACGTCAGGCATTGCCTGACGTTTTAGTGAAATTCATACATCATTAAGTAATCAGATAGATATGAGACCGGCTGCTTGATTAAAGTGCGCTACGCTGAATCTTCGTAAAGTCAATACTTCGATGGGATGTAGCGTTATTTGTCATTTATAGTGTGTTGTTAGCAAAATAAATGACAAATTGTCTCATTCTTGCACTTCTTCTTTAGTTCGAACTCTTAAATTGATTTAAAACATTGTGTTGTTGTTTTTAGGGTTTTCTGGAACAGGCTGCCCTACGCTCCAGTGCTCTACGACCATCCCGCCCTTCATTCGAAAAATATGCATCATAGAGGCGCCAAGAGAGTCTGGAGTGCGCTTTACATGAAGGTGCAACCAAACAAGATCACCTTCAGAAGCAGAACGCTTAATAGACATTGATAGCTCCGGGTATTCTTTATATCGACTCAAAAATAGATTAAATAACCCTTCTCGGCCACCGCTAATATGGGGTGAATGCTCTACAAAGTTATCGGAATAGCACTCATTTCTTAAAATATTGATCCTTTGCGAAGGTTTAAGATCGTTTCTATTCTCTAATATTTCCATACAGTATATGGCTTTATTTAGGTTTGACTGTTCTGAAGAGCTGTGTGACTTTGCATTCGCCCGACAAACCAAAGTGAAAGATAAAACTATAAACCCCGTAAGAACTAAATTAAGCGCTTTTTGAACATTCATTTCCCATTCCTTAATAAATACATATGCTTTTGTGCATCAACGCCAGCAAAAATGGCGTAAAAGTACTTGGATAAAATCAGTAAGATATGAATTCAAGCCAAGTATTATGTCCAATCTTCATGCTCTTATTGCTTATATCGCAACAAACTTTTCAGCGGGAATACCTATGAGTGTTGATGCGCAACCTCCATATTTATTTATATATTCCGAGACTAAATTAAAACCGACCCAATAACCCGCACGCTCAGGTAACTTAGCATCGTTTCCAACACCAAAATAATCAGGATAATTAAAATCCTGATTATTTAAGTTAGTTTGCATTTGGTTATATAATTCTCGCCACTCAAACTTTTTTACTTCATTGAGAAATCTTGGTGTTGTATTCCCATTAAATTTAGTTTCAAAATGGCAAGCTAATCCTTCAGATATTAGGGTTTGAAATAGCGTTTTTTCTTGCACACCAGACAAAGCTCTTATTGCATGATGAAGTTCATGGGCTATTACAGCAGTTAACTCATTGTGTATGACATCTACGAGATCTTCTCGATCTGTATCTACCAATATTTCAATTAAGTAAGGTGTACTCACACAACCTAAAATTCCACTGTCAGTTTTATATTCGTCAGGAGCTGGGCTTATAATTATATCTAAATTAGGTAATTGAATATGTTGGCTAATTTTTGAAAGTGAATACTGTCCTTTGGATTCTAACAAGTCTAAAACATCATTAAATTTTTCAGATGCGTTTAAAACATTTATTTTAGTCATCATAACGTTTCCATGTACTCAAACCTCTAAATCGGCGTTAAATAAATAGCTAGCTAAAATCATAAGCTGTGCGAACACAACCACGTATTTTGTATCCGCTTGTTTAAAGCCTTATATTCCCTTTACACCATAGCAAATTTTATCGGGTGCACTTTTGTTAAATTAACACTTTGTTTAGCTTGCCAAAGGTCATAATTATCTTGCATGGTCAGCCAACTTTCTGGTGTACGACCCAATGCTTTAGACAAACGCAAAGCCATTTCAGGAGTAACGGAGCTCTTCCCTTTAAGAATGCGATTCAATGTTGAAGCAGCTACATCGAGTTGTGATGCAATAAAGCGACAACTAAAACCAAAAGGCTCCATATATACATCGGAAATAAATTCACCCGGATGCGGTGGATTATGCATATTCATTAGTGATAATCCTCGTAATTTAAAATAAACGCATTACCGTCAATAAATTCGAAAGTAACACGCCAATTGCCATTCACAGTTATTGACCAAATACCATCACGCTCACCTTTAAGCGCGTGCAATTTAAATCCAGGAAGATCTATATCATCAATTGTTGTCGCGGTATCAATAGCAGCTAATTGCATTCTTAACTTACGTTCATGTTTAGCTTGTATACCAGCCTTACTTCCTGTTTCAAAGAACTTCTTTAGCCCTTTATGTTTGAATGATTTAATCATTGTGAAAGTGTAGCGTGTTGCGCAACACGAGTCTATAGATATAACGCCAAAATTAATGACTATTTGTAGTTGACTAAAACATGTGACGCATGAATCAAAGCCAACTATAGTGGAAAGCGAGTCAGTGACAAATGAGAATGATTCGTATGTGTCTCCGACCCCTGTTCTCCTGCATTGTGGCTTATTTTGGTGCTCGTACTTTTTTCAAAAACCTTCCCAAAGATGACATTACCGATTTGATGGCTCACTGGTTGAGACGAGCAGCCTGATAAAAAGATAATAGTCAGTAATGACAGATACTTCATGCGATCTCCGTTTGCATATTGGGCTTCAATCAGAGATAAAAAATAAGTTGGTAAACATTAGCGACGCAAGAGCAAAATCAACTATTTTATCCTGTTGAATAGACTTATAGCTACTTTATACGTTTGGCTCAGTTGGTTTTTCAGTTTCTGCGAACAAATAATAAAACGTTGCGCCAATATTAATTAAAGGCATTAAACCAAGAGCTCGTGCATATCGTAAATTTTTTGATTTGCGTCGAGCTAAAATTAAACAAGGAAAAGCGAAAATAACTATTTGCAAAGGGACAATAAGATAGAGGATATGTAACTCCCCCGTTCTAAACATTTCAATAATATTTCCAATTTGATCAAAGATTTCCATACACTCTCCGTTTGTCCGTTTGATTATGTAGTTGAAGTCGCAATTACAGTAGCTAACTCCCTATTAGCATAAATTCCAAATTAATCTGTCAGCAATTCGAAAGTCCACGCTTTAATTCAATAATTTTAGGAACTTAACACGTAACAGCGATACCATCAACGATTTGAAAATTTTACATTCCATACCATCACAAAGCTAGCCCACTATAGCCACTCAATTAATTCAAGTTGGTTCTCACCTTCCGCTAGGTTCATTTTGATGATTTTATTGTCTTGGGTTACGGTAATCATTCTTGGAATGCCACCTTGGGCAAACTGCGAATAAATCTTTCTGTCAGGATCAACCGCCAAAGGCACTTTAATGCCATTTTCGTCGCGCCATTTTAAAACCTGCTCTTTGCTCTCTTCGCGTGCTATGGCAACCACTTCGATGTTTTCGTCATTCAATAATGGCGATTCATTAAGCGCCTTTAATGCGCGATTTGAATCAGAACACCATGTGGCAAAAAGAATCACTAGCTTCTGTTTTTCAGGGTTTGCTAAATCAACTGTTTCACCATCAACGTTTTCAATTGAGGTAAGGGGCAAGGTTTGGCCAGATTGGATATATTCAGGGTATTTTGGTGTATTCTCAGCAATGGCGTTGTCAGCGATTACATTGTTTAACTGACACCCAGCGATGAACATTGAGAATATTGATACACTTAACAGTCGTTTCATTATTATCCTTATTATTGATAGAAACTTCGCTAACATTCTAGCAACATAATATAAAGACTCAATCCATTTGTTATCTCTTGTTACATCTAAAAATTTCGATCATTGGCCAAATGGGTGAACTTTAGACAATGTAACGAGCTCGTCTCTAACACCCGACAAGGTTTTCGCATAAATAAGTAAACTTTCAAGTCCTACTTCAATACGTGATTGTACCTGCGTAATTCGCCCCCGTGGTGTTGGTGTCCACGCATGAGACAAAAAATCTTCCACATTTTGAATAATGGCATGAAGTGGTAACCACACTAAATGGCTATTCTTGGCTGTATAAGCTTTCATTAACGAAACAGGATTACTGCCACCTCCAGATGCCGAAACACCAACCGCAAAAGCAGGTTTGTGCCCCAATGGTAACCCACCAGCAGAGCCATTAGCGGTTAACAAGAACAAATTCACCAGTGCTGGCGGCAGCATTCCGCCCCACTCTGGTGAAACAACAACTATTCCGTCGCAGCCATATAGCTCTGCTAATACTTGTTCTTTGCTTGATTGCAACGCCGCATCGTTGTCTCGACTGTGACTGTAATGATCAAGCAGATAGGGATATGTAGACAAATCTAGCACCGAACTCTCCACATTTTCCATGCCACTTATGACATTTTCCTTTATAGCATGAGCTAGCTCCGCACTTTTTGAGCCTTTACGTTGACTGCCACTAACAATAAGAATTTTCAATTACTACTCCAACAATAGCGATACCAAGAACATTTGCATACCGTATACACTTTGGTGGTATTGTAAAGCTTAGCGATTCACTTATCGCTTCACAGCTTAAAAATGGCAGGTTAGCCTGAATATTGTCTTCGAAACTGTAAAGGTGAGATTCGCGCTATTTGCCGAAATTCGCGCGTCATGTGTGCTTGATCGGAAAAACCACAATCAATTGCGATACTCGCGAGTCGACTGTTAGGTTCATTTTTTATCGCATCAAGCGCTCGCGCGATACGAAACACGCGGTGACAGTGTTTAGGCGTCATCGAAAGCCATTGATTAAATAAACGCTCAAGCTGGCGCTGACTAACGGAGGCATTGATATCTGATTGATAGTGAAGCGTATCGGATTGAAGCTGCCTCAAAGCTAAGGTAAGTGACGTAGGTAAATTATCTGCTATCATAATTCGTTCGATAAGATACAAATAGAGTTGCCTAAGTCTTGAATAGTGGCCTGTAGAGCGGCGTAAGGTACCATGTAACAGGCTTAATTCTGGTAGTTTATCGGGCAATGCAGAAAAGGCTTCCGGACGTTCAAAGTTTCTTCCCCAAAACGCATAACCCACGGCAGGGTGCAACCTAATGCCAGCTAACTTAGTCCCCGGAGACAAACAAAGAGTTTGAGCACAGCGGCTATTTGGTAAAAAATAACCGCCCGATGTGTATTGCTGTTCGCCAAACGAAACACTGCCTTCTAGCACGAATACTAAACCACTACATGCATCACCATGTAGTAACTTATTTACATCATTACAGTTCGCAGCAACAGTGGCTGACCATAGCCCCTGAACCCATGGTGCCAATGCGCCTTTAGGATGAACAAGTTTCAGTGTAAAAGCATCTGTCAATGTGCCCTCCTTTAAAACACTTTCTTGATTTCCTTAATGCGTAAGATTAACTAGCCAAGGCTACCAATTTCCGGCTTAAATATCTTTGCAATCCGATTCCAGCTATTTATTGCATTTACTGCAATAGTTAAGTTAACAAGCCCCTGTTCTCCTAGGTGGCTTAGCGATTCTTGGTAAAGGGTGCCAACCTCTGCTATGTCTGTTGTCAATTTTTCCGCCCATCCGAGTGCAACTCTTTCGTTCGCCTCATAAAATGGTAGTTCCTGCCAAGCAGATAAACCAACAATACGCTCGGTAGACTCACCTTGTTTAAGCGCTGCACGGCTATGCATGTCTATACAAAAAGCGCACTGGTTAATTTGCGAAACGCGTAGCTTAACCAACTCCCACATGGCTGGACTTAGCGTTGCCGTTTTTTCAAAGATTTGCTGCAAGTATGCTTCTTGCTCAAGTAATAAATTGAATGCCTGTGGTGCGATTGAGAAGTAGTCTAATTTTTGCGTCATATTGATCTCCTTAAAATAAAAAAGAGCTTAGCTGTACCCACTTAACAAATATTGAAAATTTTCGACATTTATAGGTTTATTTCAGAACCACTGATCAACAAATCAGGACAATCCCAGCCATAGGCATATTCGTTAACGCGGCTACCACACGGGGCGTCCCAATACTTTTGCTCCAACAAAGCTGCACCTAATGACTGATAAAAACCAATGGCTTTTGGGTTACAGGCCAAAACCTCAAGATAGACGCCTAAATTGGCATAGTGTGTTTTTGCCCACAAGGCCATAGCATTCAGTAATTGTGTACCGATTTTTTGCCCTTTAAATCCGGCCTTAACATGAAGATTGTCAACAACAGTACCGTACTTGGGGTGCTGCTGACCAAATGCACATATAAAGCCACAAAATTCCTCGCCTAACTCTGCAACCAACACCAATTGATTATCGACAGGTTGATCAAAACGCGCCTGCCAAACGGCCATGCGCTCTGCATCTACCTTATTATTGAGGTAATCCGCTGATAATGCCTCTGCATAGTTTTCACGCCAACTTTGTGCATGTAATTGCGCAATATTAACCAAGTCTTTTTGTTCGGCATGTCGAATATTTAACATTAATTTCCTCGCAATTAATCTTCTATCTTTTGCTAAAGGGCGTTATATGAAACGGGTTCTTGCCAAATTTGAATACAATCCAGAAGCACCACGCTATATATACAACTAATATTACCTTAGCTAACGTCCACAGGCTTGCCCAAATATCTACATAATTAACAGCAATATCGATCACTCCAGCAAACGATAGCAGTAAACAAAACACAGCGCCAAACGCTGCACAAGCTCTGATGAGAGGGTTAACAAGTATATTTTCCATTACAACCATTCCATTAAGAAAACGCACTATTGCACTAACGCATAATTACCCAAAAGCATAGGGCTCCGCGAGCGTTTGTTGGCTGTGTAATAATGCGCACTATCACTTCCTTGTTTGATCACTTAAAATCAAAGTAATCAACAGTTTGGAGTGTTAAAAGCCTAGTCTACATTATTCTTATATAGGAAAGCGAGAAGGTTAAACAGAAAATACGAAACAAATCGTTTTAGCCGCAAACAACAACATCATACAATAAAGCAAAAATGCTAAACCACCGAATGCTGACAACCGCATTGATTTTTACATTCATGGTTCACACCACTGTCAGTAAATTCAAATGTGCAACATTGCCTCAGCTTCACTTTCAGCGCTTGTCTGCCGCGCGCAATTCTTGATTTGGTAGCAGAAAGCGACAGTTGATACTTATCTGCCGCAAGTTGCTGACGCATACCGTTTAACTCAGTGTCTAATAACAAGTTTTTTTGCTCTTCAGGCAACTCTTGTATCAATATAGCCATACACCGAGATATTTCGGCCAATTCCTTAGCATTGGAAGATTGCATTAACGCAATGTCGGCTTCTGAAACGGTTGAATCGTTAATGGTTAAGTTTGGCTGCTTACGTATATGGTCGATGATAGTCGAACGACATAATTGATATAGCCATGCGGTAAGCTTATTTGGCTCTTTTAACTGAGGTAATTTCGTTTGCACCTTAATAAATACTTCTTGCAGAATATCTTGTGCGGTATCAGGGCAATTCACTCTTTTAAGGATAAACGCATATAGCTGACGATGAAAGTCTCGCCATACTCGATCAATCTGACCAATATGATCTGTATATGTTACTTGTTCGTTTTGCACAACCACTCCAAAGCATGTAATTCCAATTAAATTAATATCAACAATTAGAAAGGAATGCTCGATCAATATGGCAACTATTGTACATTAACCGAGCATGTTTGGCCTATCCCAAATTGGTGCTAACTACAGCTACACTGGCAAGAAGCACAACGACAGTCGTTTCCACATTGGCACGCACACTGACACATATCACTACACGTACAACTGGCGCCGCCACAACACACGGTCAACTTGTCAGTAGTGTCGTTGCTTGCTTGACTTGTCACACATTCACAACTCGGCGATTTACGTTGATTTGAATTCATCTTGTTCTCCTTTTTATTCATACTCGAATGCAAGTATGTTGCATTGTTCAACTATAGAGACGTAAGTACTTAAAAAAGGACGCAAGAATTTTCATCAATATTTCAGCAGGCTAAAACTCTATCAACTATAGTAAATATTAACCCTTACCGAGAATGAGAAAAAACAATGTCAAATCATCATACTTACAAGAAAATTGAAATGGTAGGTTCGTCAAAAACCAGCATAGAAGATGCGATACACAATGCGTTAGCTGAGTGTAGTAAGTCGCTTAAGAATATGGATTGGTTTGAAGTCATTGAAACACGTGGCCATATTGTTGACGGCGCAGTAGGCCATTTTCAAGTGACATTAAAAATAGGATTTCGCATAGAAAATAGCTGAGTTACCTAAGGGGCAATAAGTGACAATAGGGATCTTCAGCCATGACTTGTGCTTAAAGCACGACATGGGGGAATTTCATCCAGAGTGCCCAGCAAGACTAACCACGATTAAACAAAGCATTAATCAAAGTGAATTAGCGCCACATGTTCGGCATTTTGAAGCAACACCAATTCAGGATGAGTGGCTACGTCTGGCACACTGCCCTGATTATATTCAGTATTTAACTCAAAACGCGCCGATATCAGGTCACTTCATTTTAGACGGTGACACGTCAATGATACCTGACACATTAACTGCCGCCAAACTATCTGCGGGAGCAGTGATTAATGCCATAGACAAAGTTATCGACGGAACAATAAACGTAGCATTTTGTGCCACCCGCCCACCTGGACATCACGCTGAATATGATAGAGCCATGGGCTTTTGTTTTTTCAACAACATCGCTATTGCTGCGCGTTATGCGCAGAAAGTTCACAACATAAAACGTGTCGCCATTCTAGATTTCGATGTTCATCATGGCAATGGTACTGAAAACATCATTAAACGCTTTGATGACATTTTGTTCTGCTCGACCTACCAATATCCATTTTACCCATTCAATGTAAAAGCGAGTGACCAGTCGCCAATCATCAATATACCACTTGATGCCAATGCACAAGGTACAGAGTTTAAAGCAGCTGTAACCAATCACTGGCTACCAGCCATTAAAAACTTTGAACCTGAATTAATTCTCGTCTCTGCCGGATTTGATGCTCATATAGAAGACAGCATGTCGCAAGTTAGGTTAACCGATGAAGATTATGCATGGATTGGCAAACAGATTAAATTGCTGGCAGATAGCTACACGCAAGGGCGAATTATTTCAGTGCTCGAAGGAGGCTATGCATTAGAGGCGCTGGGCCGCAGTGTTGTCGCCTACCTTAAGTCAATTGGGGTCAATTAGTTCGATGGTGATTTATGCCGCAGTTTATAGTCGTTTGGTGTCATTCCATAGTACGCCTTAAAGCTACGACTAAAATGGCTTGGGCTTACAAAGCCTAATGCAAAACACACTTGGGTAATTTGATGCCCTGCCACTATTTGCTTTGCTGCTGACTTTAAGCGTTGCTGCAATTGAAAGGCTGTTGGAGTACAGCCCATATGAGCTTTGAAGGTAGTGAAGAACTTGGTGCGGCTCATGCACGCTATTTTGGCCAGATCATCCGTATTCATTGGCATGGCCAAGTTATCTAATATGTGATGACATACTGCATTAATGCTATTCTTTTCAGGATCATGCTGACAGTAACTCACAATAAAATCACGCGTTTGATGTCGAAGTAATCGCGCACTTAACTCTGTAACCGCGAGATCGATAAGGAATTCCCTATCATCATGATTTTCTGTAAAAATATGCACCATGCGGTTAAGCAACGCTTGTGTTTCTGCACTGTGGTGCGTGTGCATATACGACGTTCTCAAAGACCAATCGCGATAATCACTTAACAATGGGCTCTCGATGCTTAACTGATTGGCTACTTTTGAGATTCGTTCAGGCGATATTTCTATCGCTAAACACGTTGTTGGTTGGTCAAGAGCAGCATCAGGAAAATCTATTTCTACCGTTTGATTGGGCGCCATAACAAATGATTCGTGGGGCAAAAATGTCTGATGGATATCTACGGCATTGGCATGCATCACTTTTGTTCCCGTCAACATCCCACAAAACATGAGTTGGTCTGACGATAAGCCAACGCGCTCAACCGTCTGATAGGTATCGTAAATACTGAGTTCGGTATTCTCTGCGGCAAAGCTGACTTTATTCTCAACCAGTACCTGAGGTTCTCTGTTAAATAGTGGATGATGAATCATAGGTTTTCCTTTTTCTTGAACTGACAGTCAACTTTTTTGGATTCATAGTCAAGTCAAAAAATGAAAAATGCGCTAATTTTAATCAAGTATGCATTCTTATAATCTCAAAAAACAACGTTTAGCAAGGAAATACTATGATTTACTCAGTACCAGGTTCAGACGACGCAGTAGTCCAATTTAAGCAACGATATCAAAACTTTATTGGTGGCCAGTGGGTTGAACCGTTTGATGGTCAATATATGGATAACCTAAGTCCTGTTAACGGACACGTATTTTGCCAAGTACCTCGCTCTAACGCGAAAGACATTGAACTCGCATTAGATGCCGCTCACAAAGCTAAAGACAGCTGGGGCAAAACCTCTGTTACCGAACGCTCAAATTTGCTATTGAAAATTGCCGATCGTATCGAAGCCAATTTAGAAACGCTTGCTGTTGCAGAAACTTGGGATAATGGTAAAGCGGTACGAGAAACATTAGCGGCAGATATTCCGTTAGCGGTTGACCATTTTCGCTACTTTGCTGGTTGTATTCGTGCACAAGAAGGCTCGTTGGCGGAGCTCGATGAAAAAACCATGTCTTACCATATTCATGAACCGCTTGGTGTGGTTGGGCAAATCATTCCGTGGAATTTCCCTATTTTAATGGCCGCATGGAAACTTGCGCCTGCGTTAGCCGCAGGTAATTGTGTAGTATTAAAGCCAGCCGAGCAAACACCTGCATCGATTCTTGTATTATTTGAACTCATTGAAGATCTCATCCCTGCAGGCGTCGTAAATGTTGTTAATGGTTTAGGCAATGAAGCAGGTCAAGCACTTGCCACCAGTAAACGCATCGCCAAAATTGCCTTTACCGGTTCAACACCTGTTGGTTCACATATTTTAAAATGTGCCGCAGACAATATCATTCCCTCAACGGTAGAACTCGGCGGCAAGTCCCCCAACATCTACTTTGCCGATGTCATGGATTTTGAAGACGAATACTTGAGCAAATGTATCGAAGGCGCCGTGCTTGCCTACTTTAATCAGGGAGAAGTGTGTACTTGTCCTTCACGTTTATTCGTGCACGAGTCTATTTACGACGAATTCATGCAGAAAGTGATTGAACGCACGAAGGCGATAACCCGTGGTAACCCGCTAGATACCAACACTATGGTGGGGGCGCAAGCATCTAAAGAGCAATTTGATAAAATCATGAGCTACATTGATATTGGCAAGAAAGAAGGCGCTAATGTACTGATTGGTGGTGATGCTGAACAAGTTGGTGGTCAATTTGATAACGGCTTTTACATTAAGCCAACGCTGTTAGAAGGCCATAACCAAATGCGCGTATTTCAGGAAGAAATTTTCGGCCCGGTAATTTCTGTCGGTAAATTTAAGGATGAAGCTGAGGCATTGGCGCTAGCGAACAGCTCAGAGTTTGGTTTAGGCGCCGGCGTTTGGACGCGAGATATGAACAGAGCGTTTCGTGTTGGGCGGCAAATTGAAGCGGGTCGTGTTTGGACAAATTGCTATCACATGTATCCCGCGCACGCAGCATTTGGTGGGTATAAAAAATCTGGCATTGGACGAGAAACTCACAAAATGGCATTAGAGCATTATCAACAAACCAAGAACTTATTGGTAAGCTACGATACTAACCCATTGGGCTTCTTCTAACATATGTAGATGAATTGGGTTCGTCTTGAATAGCTTCTGTTCAAGGCGAACCCAATCAATAATTAGAATGATTTAGCCAGCGCTATAGCGAGACAATGGCTTAGTTAACAACACGGCTAACAGCAAAAATACACTTGCCCCTACTAAACATGCTTCTAAACCGTACGATTGATACAATGCACCAGACAATATAGTACCGATTAATCGCCCAGCGGCATTCGCCATATAGTAGAAGCCAACATCTACAGACACGCCATCTGCTTTGGCGAAGCTCACGATTAAATAGCTATGAAGTGACGAGTTCACAGCAAAAACGGCACCAAATAACAGTAACCCTACAACTAGCACAAGCTCAACATGCCAGTTTAATAGCAGTAAATAAGCGATAGTAACGGGGATAAACAACAATATGCTTACCCATAACAAGGCCTTATCAGAATTTGAACGATTTTGGCCTCCCCATTGCGTAATTTTAGGCGCTTGCGTTTGAATCAATCCATAGCCGATGATCCACGAAGCCATGAAGGCACCAATAAACTCATGCTGCCATGCTAACTGCGTTGATAAATAAACAGGCAACGCTACAACAAACCAAATATCACGTGCGCCAAATAAAAACATTCGTGCAGCAGATAAATAGTTAATACGAGGCTCTTTAGCAAATAGTTGCTTAAATTTAACCTTGTGTTTTGCCTTACCCAACTCAGCTTTAAGTAATAATAGGCTCAAACACCAAACAACCAGCAAAAACGCCACCATCAAGGCAATTGCACCACGAAACTCAAACAAAGTTAATAGCAGGCCACCTAAGAAAAACCCACAACCTTTCAACGCATTCTTTGAACCCGTTAGCACAGCGACCCACTTGTACAAAGTGCCTTGCTCGTTTTCCGGAAGTAACGTTTTAATGGCACTCTTAGCGCTCATTTTATTAAGATCTTTAGCTATGCCAGATAATGCCTGTGCGGCCATAACGTAGATAACTGACAACATAGATGTTGGCACTAGCAACATTGCCAATGCTAACACCTGTAATGCCAAGCCAATATTCATTGTCTTATTAAGACCAATGCGGGCACCAAGCCACCCACCAACTAGGTTAGTAACCACGCCAAAGAACTCATAAAACAAGAACAGCATGGCGACTTCTAATGGACTGTACCCTAACTGATGAAAAAACAGCACGACCAGCATACGTAATGCGCCATCGGTTAAGGTAAAGGCCCAATAGTTTCCTGTCACCAATAGATATTGGCCAATTGGTGATTGAATAAACGACGTTTTCATATTGTTCTTCAAAGCAAAACTTATACGATTTCGCCTACTTTCGCGACCAACTCTACCGTTCTATTGGCATAACCCCACTCGTTATCATACCAAGCGTAAATCTTAAGTTGGGTATCATTGACGACCATTGTAGATAGCGCATCAACGATGACTGAACGAGGATCCGTTTTATAGTCACATGATACCAATGGCTTTTCTTCATAGCCTAAAATACCAGCCAACGTCCCTTCTGACGCCTGTTTAAATAGTAAATTTACTTCTTCAGCTGTGGTCGCTCTGTCCATTTCAAATACACAGTCGGTTATTGACGCATTCTCAATAGGTACACGCACAGCGTGACCATTAAGTTTACCTTTCAACTCGGGAAAAATATGTGTTATTGCCGTTGCAGAGCCTGTCGTAGTTGGAATTAAGTTAGTGCCACAAGCACGTGCACGACGTAAATCTTTGTGTGGTGCATCCAAAATAGATTGGGTGTTGGTAATATCATGGATCGTAGTCATCGAACCGTGTTTAATGCCAATACTTTCCTGCAACACTTTGACCACAGGTGCAAGACAGTTAGTTGTACAAGATGCTGCTGTTACAATCGAGTGCTCTTCAGGGTTATACAAATGGTCATTCACGCCCATGACAACATTAAGTATCCCCTCTTCTTTCACTGGTGCAGTAACTACCACGCGCTTAACGCCTTGATTCAAATAGGTCTGTAATAGCGATTTTTTTCGCATCACACCACTGGCTTCAATGACTACGTCACATTCAGACCAGTCTGTTTCATCAATTTCGCGGTTTTGCGTACACGCAACACGCTGCAAACCAACGACCATAGTCTGTTCTTCATGGTGCGTTTCGTGCGCCCATTTTCCGTGAGTTGAATCGTAACTCACCAAATGCGCCGCAGTTTCCGCGTTACAATACGGATCGTTAATTTGAATAACTTCCAATTCACTGTGTTCATGTGCAATACGAAAAGCCAGTCTGCCCATGCGACCAAAACCATTGATACCAACTTTAATAGTCATATTTTTTCTCTTTAAATCTAACGGTAAACTCAATATTTATTTTCTTAACAACATACCTCCTGACGAATAGGCCTATCTCCCATGGCTCGAAGTGCCTGAGAAGATTCGCTTATGTAGTCAAGATTCGATTGGTAAGTATGTTCTAGTACTACTCTGAACCAATCAGGTAATGACGGGTGTATTGAATAAAACACCCACTGTTTATGTTTACGATCAACCACGATCTGCTGTTTTTTTAACAACGCGAGGTGACGGGAAATCTTAGGTTGGCTGTCGTTTAGTGCCGACATAAATTCACATACACAAAGCTCTTGTTCCTGAACCAACAAGCATAAAATCTTTAAACGCGTGTCGTCTGATAGCACTTTAAATAAATCGGGTAGTGAATTTCCCATAGTTTTGCCTTTATAGGTAAATAACTACATATGGTTTACATTATATATGAAAATTCATATACACCAAGAAAAGTTATCGACAAAAAAACCGCCCCTACCCTACAGTGTAGAAACGGTTATCATAATCAACAATAAATATACATCGATTATCAGTGGTCTATACTCGCCTTTCCAATCTATACAGACTGGCTTTGAAGTATGCTAGCAAATGGCTATTGCTTAGTTACCACAACAGAAAAGTCGGTACCATATTCATCGTCCTGTTCAGTAACAATAAATAAATCACCACTATTTTCATCTAGGGAAAACTCGGTTTGAGCGAGTAGTAACTGACTCCCTTCTTCCATGGTCGTAACAAACACGCGATAGGTATTATTAGGTAAAACAATTTGACCCACATTGTCGTTTTGATTCGTCAGTTTGTACTGCGCGGTTTCAATTGTTTCATCGCTTCTGACAAAGAAAATATCAAGCAATGTGTGCTCTTGGATAAAATTAATCACGTTGATTTGGTGATCGTAGATACTCACGCGATTACTATTATCGACAGTTAAGGACATTACTGTTGGTAATTCTGGCGTATCCGAATCTGAGTCATCATCAGAGTCGTCATCTTCGGGGTAGTCTGTATAGAAAAAGACCGTTTTATCGCTATTGGCGGTTAAGGTCAGCAAATGATTGTTAATAAATTCTTCATTCGATGTGTGTTCTTTTACATGCATACTGTAATCACCAAACGCTAATGACATGGTGTCACTAAAGTTACTCAATTGAACGTTCGAGAATACTGGCGAATCACCAAATTGCTCGAGGTACAAATCAATTGATGCACTTGCTTTGGCACCATTGTAAACGCGCAGCTCAGCTGTCGCATAGATGTCGTCTAGTCGTTCAATACTTGCCGACTTAGATAGTTTATCAATCGAATAGAGTGAATCACCCGGCCCCGTATTATCACGCACCACCATAATATACTGGCTTTGATATGCAAAATTCACTTCCTCACTTTCAAATAACACCTCTTGCTGGCCAGACAATGTGATATAAAACTTATACTTCCCTAGGTCATTATAAAAGCTGTCGGTCATCAACTCATGAGACAGCGAGGATATTAAAGTTGCTTGCGCAAATGTCTCATGTTCATCGCTAATATAAACATCTATGTTTTCTCCCGTAGTATGCAGATTCAGCCAACGGAATGTATATTCTTCATTATCGTCATCATCAGGTGATTCATCCTCATACTGATACACAGTGAGTTTTGGCGCATTAAAGTCTCCTGATACCACCATGAGTTGCGTATTGTCATTCTTAATATCAACCGATTGCTCGAAAATGGTTTCGAAGCTGTCTTCGTCAGACTGCCATTGTACTTCTACGGTGTAATCATCAGACGCGAGTTCATAATATGAGGTTGCTTCGGCATAGTTAACATCTGGATATGTGTAATCATCGATGACCATTTGCACGGCCGGTGAATTGACACTGGCATTGTACATTTTGATATAACCAGCGTTACTACCATCAGAATCACTCGAATTGCAGCCGGCAAGTAAGCCCATGGTAATGACGCTCAATGTTAACTGCTTTACCGAAATTAGGGATAGTCTCAAACTTTCTGTGTGCATTGTTTCTCACTCTATTTTGTCGTTAATAACGTCTACCACCCAAAGCCTGATAAACGCGTTTTTCGCCACAATAGAACAAAATGAGCGGACTTAGTTCCTGATTTTACAAAAGCTATACATAGCATTACCTTTCTTTACGTTGGCTTACTTTGATTTACATAATTGATGGTGCATTCGACAAATTAAAACAAGCGTTTGAATATGTAATTACTTAGGTTTACAATGCCAGTAGTTTTAGCGAAAAAAGAGCACCAATGAAGCTTCATGTATTAAACGGCTATATACAATCAATATATCTGGCTGAATATCCAAATAAATTACTTCTGCTAGACGGCTGTTGTCGTGCTGATGTTGACACGGTCATTCAATTTATTGAGCATGAGTTAGGCAAAAACCGTAATGAACTTTCCTTGGTTGTAGTAACCCATATGCATCCAGATCATGCAGGTGGTGCTCACCGTTTGCGAGATTTGACTGGGTGCAAGATTGCTTGTGGTAACGTAGAGGGGCAATGGTACTCGGGTATCGATGGCCACTTAATGCATTGGACAGACATTGCGCTTACGCGTTGGGTAGCTAAACGTCAAGGAAAGCCAGCCAAGAATGTTTGGTACAGCGCAAAATTGCAACCCGATATAAAACTCAACGATGGGGACTTGTTACCCAATTTTGAAGATTGGCGAGCCATTGAAACACAAGGTCATACAGATCGCGATGTATCGCTGCATCATTTACCCAGCAATAAGATTTACGTTGCAGATCTTATCGTAAAAGTAAAACAAAAATATCTGCCCCCCTATCCTATTTTTTACCCGAATCGCTATAAACGTTCACTGACAAAAATTTATCAAGCGCAAGCAGACTCGATTCTACTTGCTCATGGTGGTGAATTAACTTTTGATCAGAAACAATACGAACAACTAATGCAACGTGCGCCAAGTGTGCCACTTACCCATTGGCGCTCAGTTAAATCTAAGTTAGCTACGGTATTAGGTTTCGGACAATCGCGCGCTTAGACATAGTGATGGCAGGGCTACTCAGCGTTTGCTTTTCGCCACAAAATAACTGGCCCATCACCTTCACTAGCTAAATAATCATCCTCATTGTATATAGGACATTTCTTTAACGACAAACAACCACAACCAATGCAGGTAGAAAGAGAGTTTCTTAATGCCGTCATTTGTGCAATTTTTCTATCTAGCGACGCTTGCCAACGGTTAGCTAGCATTTCCCAGTCTTGGGTTGAGGGAGTTCGTTGATCGGGTAACGTAGAAAACGCTTGTTTGATCTCCTCCAGTGTTATTCCCATTTTCTGAGCAGCTTTAATGACTGAAATTCGACGTAGAACTTCTCGTTTATAACGTCGCTGATTCCCATTATTACGCCAACTTCTAATCAACCCTTTTTCTTCGTAAAAGTGTAACGTTGAAACTTTTATGCCGCAGCGCTTGGCTACGTCACCAACTTTTAAGTTAGCGTCTTCTAGTCGTCCATTTCCAGTACTCAATTGTCCTCCTTTTCGACCACCGTTAACTTATTGGAATAGTTGGCAAGTGATAATTTTGTAAAAAATCAAAAAAACACTTTACCTCAAGCTTACCTGAGGTTTTAACATCCTAAGCCAAGATTATCAACAAGGAAAAGACTATGACTAAACCAAACGCTAACAATGAAGCAAACATTTATGCCGTATTAGTTCGATTAATTGAAATCCTAAATAATACGATGAGACATAAATAATGACGCTTTCACCAGCGCTATTAATGCTAAATGACAACGTAAAGCGATTAGAGTGTACGTTCTAGTCGCTTTTACCTAACCATGACAATGGAATAAAAAGTTGCTAACTGGTACATCAAAATCATGTGCAACAGCTAGCAAGGAAGGAAAGCGTACGTGCACATTACGATAGTCTTGTGCCATTAGGTACAGGTAAATCAACGGTGGCTAACACAACACCTTCATCTCCTCGATGAAATCCAGTAACCAAACATTGAGATTTAATCGGACCAATTTGCTTACTTGGAAAATTGACTACGGCAATCACTTGTTTTCCTATTAAGTCATCGGGTTGATAGAAACCTGTAATCTGCGCACTTGATTTAAGTACACCGATCTCTTCACCAAAATCAACATGCAATATGTAAGCTGGATTTCTTGCTTCGGGAAATTTTTCCGCGTTCATTATTGTGCCAACACGTAAATCAACTTGTTCAAATTGCTGCCAGGTTAACGTCTTATTCATTTCTTCTCCTTAGCGTTTATACGAGATTATGATGACGTTTTTTCAGACAAAAGTCTTTCGAATATCGGTGTTAATTTTTAGATTTTCGGCGAAATACACTTGGCGAAATTTGCATAACTTGATTAAAGCGCTCGCTAAACGCAGCAACACTCGCGTAACCAACTTGTTCCGCAATTTTTGAAATACTATCATTGGAATGAATGAGTAATTGCTTCGCTTTTTCCATGCGTTTTTCAATAATGTATTGCTTGGTAGATTGACCATAATAGGTGCGAAACAGCTCGTTTAAGTGACGAACACTCAAACAACCTATGGAGGCTAGCTGCGGAATGGTGATTAATTGATTCTCATGGTTATCAATAAATGCTTTAACAGCAACAATGCGTTTATCTATATTAACTTGTTTGCTAAACCTCTCCTCAAGCAACGCAACCAATGTATCGCCAATGATTTGGTGACATCCACCAGTCCCATTTAAATAGAGCAGCATGAACTGTAAATACTTTTGAAAAGCTAGGTCTAGCGATGAAAATGCAGGAAAATTCGCTAAATAAGGTATTTTACTATGCGGTATATCAACAACGATAAATTGGTTATCTGTTGACGCACTATAGGCATGCTCTTCCCCTGCCGCAATTATTGCAACATTATGATTGTTTAGCAGGTTTTCATCATGCCCAATCCGAAGTTCTAACGCACCACAAACAGGAAACACTACTTGGTGAAAGCCGTGCGCATGAATATGGCTCTCGCTATTGTAGCTTTTTAAATGAATATGAGTCGTAGACATGTTCACGATTATAACAAGCGTTCAAATTTATTCGAGCATTGGTTAAATGTGAACTTGAGAGCAGCGATATTGTTGCTCTCACCAAAACCCTATTTCGATAAAGTTATGCAGCATCATATAAATCGGATTGCGCTACAACATATTTTTGATGGAGTTTTTTGGCCAATTGTCCTTTTTTACGCGTTAAACCCGATTCCAGTTTTTTAACAACCAACCCTATCGCAGTATATAGATTCTTGTCACGCGCACTTACTTTTACGCTATTTCCTTCAAATTGTGTTGAGAGACTAATCGCTTGCCCTTGTGCGTCAATTCTAATAACGGCATTAATGATTGAAAGTTGAGGAAAGTGACTACTCATTTTAGTAAGCTTTTTCAACGTGAATTGCTCAATTGCCTGCGTTACAACGACATGATGACCAGAAAATTTTACCTTCATATTGCGTCCTCTTAATAAACAATGCACGGTTTATATTGCCTTAATGCACAAGAGGAACAACCAATTCATCGTAATAATTTGTAAACCTGTAAATACACTGAGAAGCTATTTTTACACGAAATGCTGTCTTAAAAGATTTAATTTTTGCTAGAATTAAAATGTTACCGCCTACTTACCTGAACTACGGTTACTATCATGACGAAACCCAAAAACGATAATGCAATACTTAGTCAAAGTAACCTCAAACTACTATTTGCATCGGTTATTGATTCGCTGGGAGCCTATATTTATATCAAAGACCTTGAAGGTCGCTATGTGTACGTTAACCAGCTTGTTGTCGACCTTTTCAATCAACCATTGGAAGAAATTATTGGTCAAAAAGACGAACGTTTCTTCTCACTTGATATATCAGAACAGCTACGTAAAAATGATCAACGTGTTATGGAACAAGGCGAGATTGTTGAAAGTGAAGAACGAAACATTATTACTCATTCAGGTGAAACGAAATATTATTGGAGCGTAAAAAAGCCAATTCATGATGAGCAAGGAACCATCATAGGTATGTGCGGCATTTCAACCGATATAACCCAACAAAAAGCACTGCAACTAGAAGTTAACAAAAAACAGCAATTACTCGACACTATTGTCGAAAATGTTGATGCTTATGTTTACATGAAAGATAGTCATCGGCGGTTTCAGTTTATCAACTCTAAAACCGCAGAATTATTTGGTGTCCAAGCTCATGACATTATTGGCAAGCGTAGTGAAGAGTTCCTGCCACCTTCTGTAGTAGAACAATTTGAAGTACTCGATAATAAATTGCTTGCAGAATGCAGCCCTGTTGCGGGCGAAGAAACATTTATCGATGAAAACGGCAACGTGAAGTATTATTGGTCAAGTAAGGTACCTATTAAAGATGAAGATGGTAATCTTCAAGCATTTATTGGATTTTCAAACGATATCACTGAACTCATCGAGTTAAAGAAAAAACTTGAAGTACAGGCATCTATCGACGATCTTACTCAAATTGGCAATCGCCGGCGTTTGTTGGAATTCGCCGAAAAAGAATTCAAGCGTGCCAAACGTAATAAAACAAGTTTGTCTTTCATCAATATTGATATCGATCATTTTAAACAAATCAATGACAATTATGGTCACCATGTAGGCGATAGTGTCCTGACTGAGGTGGCGCAAACCATTGAAAAATGTCTGCGTACCTCTGATATTGTAGGCCGTATGGGCGGAGAAGAATTCACCATAGTGTTGCCTGAGTCAGATATTAAGATTTGTCAGGTGATCACCGAACGTATCCAGCATGCCATCTCGCAACTGCCATTGTCACCTAATTGGCCAGATCCAAATATCATCGTGAGCTTAAGCTTAGGTTTAACCGAACTTGATCCTCAATCTAACAGTTTAGAACAAGCACTCATCATGGCAGATAAAGCGCTTTATCAAGCCAAAAATAATGGCCGTGATCAGTACTGCATTTATAAGTACTCGGCGTAATATAAACATTAAGTTTGCTGATATATGCTAGGCTTTGTTCATTAGCTTATAACAGAAATGACAATCACGGAGCTTAGCTATGAATCGAGTTATTATTCACGCGTTTACATTAGCCATACTTATGTCCCATACCTCCCAAGCAATTGCAGATGATGATCCAGCGAAATTATGTAAGCAAGCAGCCACCCTGTTTGAAGAAGGAGATCTGGAAGGCGCATTAGAAGAGGCAAAATGGTGTGTAACGCAACTAGAACAACTTAAACAAAGCCAAACAGCCAAGTACTTTAAAGACAAAATATTAAACTATACAGGTGGTGAAATTAGTCAGCAAAGCGCTATGGGATTTACCATGATAGAACGCTCTTACGCGAGCGCAAATAAAAAGATTAAAGTAGCATTAACGGGTGGAAACTCTGGCGGCGCACTAAGTGCTTTTAGCGCGCTAGCCCAATTTGGCCTGCAAGGAAGCGGAACAAGCAAAGTACGTATTCAAAAACGTAGTGCAGTGGTCACCAATGAAAATGGGCACTTATCAATGATGATTACACTGAAAAGTGGTGCCATGTTAGGACTTGAATCTGACGAAGTAACTAAAGATGAGTTGGTTGAATTTGCCAAAGCCTTTCCTATTAAAGAGTTAGATAACTCATTGATACAGTAGCTAGTAGCCGAATGTTACGGCAATTTATGTTTAACAATTCGGCATCAATTGTATAGGAAAAAATCTGATAATCGGGTATCGATTTTTTCTTATACAAGCCCTTGGCCGCAGTAAAACACGAACCAATACAACGAAAGGTTATTTGTTCGGCGCTGGTTGCTATACTTAATAACATATTGTTCTAGCGAACAGCGTGTTTTTGCAATATAAAGTGAATGACGTTCAAATATGTAGTGTGACAATGAAAATATTTTATCTACTCGCCTTAGCTCTGTTCCATTGTTTCGCATATACTCAAGAAATTGTATGGTTTACAGACGATCAAGCCGATCTGCATGATCTGCTAAGAGATAACCCCGTCTCAATCAGTACCGATACAAACAATCTAGTGCTAAAAGTTCTGCCTCAATATCAAATTAATTTTCAATATGCACCGATCCCAAGAATTACTAATCAATTGATTAATTTAGAAAATGCTTGTGTAGGTAATAGGATTAAAACCGAAGAAAGAGTAAAGGATAATCTATTTAGTTTGCCGCTGAATTTTTATCCGAGTTATCGACTGTATTACTTGAAGAATAACATATCGCTCCCTCCCGAATTATTTAACGACAAAAACCAACTGATATCTCTGGCGCACCTATTTGAAATATTGCCGAACACTGTGCTAGCAGTTGAAAAAGGTCGGTCATTTGGCCCAACGTTAGATGAAATTATTCCTAACTTGCCAGAAAACAATGTATTTGTTCGCCCCGGTAACGACGGCTATTCCGCAATAAGTAAATTGCTGTTTATTGGCAGAGTAGACTTTATCATCGGCTTCCCAACTGAAATGAAAGAGCGGATTAAGAAAGCAACAATTGAGCAAGAAATACAATCTGTCGAAATTGCCAATATAGATAACTATATTGTTGGTCATATTGCTTGTAGCAAGTCACCTATCGGCGAAAAATTCATACACGATGTCGATAATATTCTAAAGCGAGCGTATCAATCTGATGAATACATCAACGCCCACCTACGTTATTTGGATAAGGTTGATCATCAAGCATTTAGAGATTATTTTGATGTCTTTAAAAAACAACTATTTCTCACACGCTAACGGATTCACTAAAAAAAGCGCTATTGACCTAAGCCAATAGCGCTTTACATCCTCCCCAGGACGAATCTTGGATTTACGTTGCTAGTTTAACAATCCCATTAACTGGCAATCTGAAACGCTTGTGTTTCACCTTGTAGATTCATATCAAAATCAAATTCATCTACACGTACAGCTCGCTCACGTTTTAGGTTGTAATCAACTAATTGGGCACGTTCTTGCTCTGAGATTACCCCAGCTGAAAATGCATTTTCAATGGTAAATTGAAAATGTGTCCCTGCAGTGAATACTTTCGCGCGCAAAGCTTTCTTCACTTTGCTTAACAGTGGTAACACGGCCAATTTCGCTTTGTAAGCCTGATGGTTTATATCGTGACCATCGCCAGGAACACTCACAATTAAGTGCGTTAATTGCTGTTTGAATTCAGTATCTAGCTGGCTTTGGTGTGCCAACTCGCGCACTAAATCATCGCTTATCTTAATTGTCTTGTCTGAATAGGTCACCGTTAGTGTACGCATAGCCACTCTTGCCGCACCTGACGGAAAGTTTTCTAAGAATGCCGATATAGCGTTTTGTGCCTGTTGCAACGACCAACGAGTCGCATAATGAAAATATGGTGCTGCGTTTTTTCGCTCAGCTGCTGACACTTTCTGCTCATAATAACGAATAGATGCCATTGCTGCATACAGATAACTCATAACGTCACCTAATCTTGCAGACAACATTTCGGCTTGTTTTAGCTTGCCACCAAGCACTAATAAAGAAAAATCGGCGTATACCGCCAACTTCGAAGCAATCGCGTTGACTTTTTTCTCATAAGATTTTACTTCAGGCAACGCAGATGAAGCGCCAGCTGTGAATGGCAATAAACCATTCTTAAATGCTCGCAAGCTATTATTTACGCTAAAGCCAATCGTCTTCGCCAAATTGCCACGGAATGCCTTATCAGCCCCCTGCTCATTGCTGTGAATATTCTCAACCAGTGTTTGAAGATAAGGATGGCAACGCATCACACCTTGACCAAAGATCATCAAGTTACGCGTTAAGATATTAGCGCCTTCTACAGTAATAGCGATCGGTTGCGCCATGTAGCCATAAGCTAACGTATTTTGAGGACCACATTGAATCGCTTTACCTGCCTGAATATCCATCGCAGAATTTAAAATATCACGACCTAGTTCCGTCATGTGATATTTAGCAATGGCTGTTACTACAGAAGGTTTTAGACCCATGCCTAACCCTTCCGTGGTTAAACATCGCATAGCTTCCTGCAAATATGTTTTACCCGCAATATCTGCAAGCTTTTCTTGAATACCTTCAAACTTACCAATAGATAAGCCAAATTGTTCACGCACTGCGGCATATTCACTGGCTGATTTAAACGCGACTTGCGCTGTTGAACAACCAAGCGCAGGTAACGAAATTCCGCGACCAGCCCCTAAACAACTCACCAACATCTGCCAGCCACGACCAATATTCTCTTGACCACCGATAATGAAGTCCATTGGAACAAATACTTTGTTGCCGCGTGTAGTTCCGTTGTAAAAACGCATGCCCATCGGGTCATGACGGTTGCCTAATTCAACACCCGGGTGACTTTTCGGGATCAACGCACAAGTAATACCAAGATCTTCTTTTGAGCCAAGTAGACCTTGCGGATCTTTTACTTTAATCGCTAGGCCCAGTACGGTAGCGATAGGCGCAAGGGTAATGTAACGTTTGTCCCAAGTTAGCTCTAAGCCTAACACTTCGCGACCTTCATATTCCCCTTTGGTCACAATACCAACATCAGGAATTGCACCAGCATCTGAACCTGCTTCAGGGCTAGTTAACGCAAAACAAGGAATATCCGTGCCATCAGCTAAGCGAGGCAAGTAATAATCACATTGCTCCTGTGTGCCATAGTGCATCAATAGCTCACCTGGCCCTAACGAGTTAGGAACCATCACCGTTACTGCAACTGCACAGCTCTTGCTGGCAATAGTGGCAACGATAGTTGAGTTCGCGTATGGACTAAACTCTCTACCGCCAAATTTTTTCGGGATAATCAACGAAAAGAAGCGGTGCTCTTTTAGGAATGCCAAGATGTTTTCAGGAATATGTTTGCCTTGCTGAATGGCATGATCATCGATCATGTTAATCAATTCATGTACAGGACCAGTCAGAAACTCTTGTTCTTCATGCGACAACTCAGCAAGCGGTACTTTTCTTAACGCAGCAAAATCAGGTTTTCCTTGATAAATAGATCCTTCTAACCAAACATCGCCTGCATCAAGCGCTTCCTGTTCTGTAATTGATATACTTGGTAATACTTTTCTAAGACTTGTACGTAAACTCATAAAGACTCATCCGACCACATAATTTATCTATATTACGTCATACTTTTTTATTTAAATCAATGGCTCATATGAACTCATGGTGACAATTAAACACCAATTTAAAACAATCGTTTGAATTTTAAAAGAAAAAATTTAGAGAAAATATGAAATTGTGAGTAGAAATATGAAGGTAATGTTTGGAACACCGAATGATAATTCCTGTTAGCAAGCAAGTAGCTTTATTTGAATGAGCAATCGAACTCACTACTTACCGAATTGATATTGGTTACTTTGTACAAGTCCACCAAAACAAAGAAGCCGCATATTATGCGGCTTCCTTTCTTCGCAATGACAAATAGTCAACTATTCAACGATCGTCATTTCCTCAACGATATTATTCGCACCATCAATATGCTCCATGGTCCATAGCATGAATGGCACGCTGGTATGAATAGCACGTTTGAATTTCGGATCGTAATCCCAATCGCCAATGATTGACTCATAAACGCCATCAAATACTAGACCAACAAACTCGCCTTTACTATTGAGTGTTGGCGAGCCTGAGTTACCGCCGGTTATATCTAAAGTCGATAAGTAGTTAACCGGTACTGAACCAAGGCTAGCACGTGCGTAATTACCATAATCTTTATTGGCAATAGCTGTGCGGATGTTCTCGAATAAATCAAATTCGTCATCACCTGCAACATATTTAGCAAGCATACCTTCAAGTGTTGTGAAAGGCGTTGCGACTAAACCATCCTGCGGCGAATAACCTTTCACGTTACCATAGGTGATACGTAATGAGCTGTTGGCATCAGCATACACCGGCTCTCCTTTACTCTGCTTAAAGGCAATCATCGCTGACATATATGCTGGACGGGCTTGGGCTAACTTTCCTGCGAGTTCTTCCGCTTCTTGCTCTAGCTTACGGTCATACTCGTAAAGTGAAACTGCATACTGAATATAAGGATCTTCACTGTTTTTGAATTCGTCAACCGACTTATCCATCCACGCCAAACGCACAGCTTCTTGATCAAGTTGCGTATTGCTGTGCATGCGATCCAACTGCTTATTCAGCTTGCTAGCGTCGAAGCTACTATTTAAGTCAAAGAAGTTATCAAACGCCGAGTGACGCTCTGCTTTTGGAAACTCAGCATACTGCGCGATAAAATGAGCCAACACTGCCTTGTCAATTTCAGCATCATAACGGCGGTTTACCCTTTGCATGCCTTGCGTGAAGCGGTTCATATCACGCGTTTGATAGCCAGGTTTACGCTCTGCATCTGGTTTTTGCTTTTCATGCGCTAATCGATATAAACGCTTCGCCACTCCCATCAGGTTAGTACGGCCAATATAGGCCATGATCAA
Organism: Thalassotalea fusca; assembly: GCF_053485835.1. NCBI lineage: Bacteria > Pseudomonadati > Pseudomonadota > Gammaproteobacteria > Alteromonadales > Colwelliaceae > Thalassotalea > Thalassotalea fusca. The sequence goes on along the minus strand of NZ_JBQRUN010000007.1, from coordinate 51,456 downwards.
GTCGCGTTCTTGTTGGTTTTTGCTTTGCGCCACTAACGCCATAAGTTCAGTTAATGCTTTGCCGTATTGCTTTTGACGTTCCTTAGAACCATTAACCCAAGCTTGCAATTCAGCTAGCTCTTGCTGTTTACGCGATAGCATATCGCCTTTATTAAAGCTCTCAATCATCGAGCCATAGTTTTTTGCATAGTTTGCAAGACTCGCAAGCGTGCTCTCGTATTTGATACGGGCTTCGCTGCCTGCTGGCGCGGTGCTTTTTATGATATCGATATATTCTTCACGATAGCGTTTAGCCGTTGGGTATACCCATGTAAACTGGTTTTCAACTTCATCGGCAATGCGATAGCGGTTGGTACGTCCCGGGTAACCCAACACCATCACGTAGTCTTTTTCCTCAACCCCTTTAGCATTCACTTTCAAGAAAGCGTCTGGTTTGAACGGTACATTTTCTTTAGAGTAATCAGCTGGTTTGCCGTCTTTGTTAACGTAGGCACGATAGAATGACCAATCACCGGTGTGGCGTGGCCACATCCAGTTATCAGTATCACCACCAAACTTACCAATACTCGAAGGTGGTGCATACACTAAACGTACGTCACGTATGGCTAATTGCTTAATTAAGAAATACTCCAAACCACCGTGAAAACTGTATACCTCGCAGCGATAATCTTGCGACGTTTCACATGCGGCCACCAACGCCTTTTCATTGTTCTCAATAGCCTTATAGTACGCCTCACCTTGTACCGACTTATCGATAGTACCCGTGATTTTATCAGTAACATTGGTTAATGATTCGGTAACGTAAACGCGAGAACCCGGCGACGCTGGCAACTCTTCTTTCAGGTTTTTAGCGACAAACCCATTTTTCAATAAGTTATTTTCTTCCGAGGAGTTATATTGAATGGAACCATAGGCACAATGGTGATTGGTAACAACTAAGCCCTGCTCAGATAAAAAAGATGCAGTACATCCACCAAGGCTGATAATGGCGTTCATTGGAAACTGGCTCAGATTTTCCATTTGTTTTGGATCAAGTTCCAAACCAGCCTGTTTTAGTTTCCCACTTATTTGTTGTAATTGGTGTGGTTGCCACATCCCTTCATCAGCCTGACTAAAGCCAGCAAACATCAGAGATGTTAAAGGAAGAACCTTTAACACATTTTTTAATTTCATGCTTATTTCATCCTCATTCTATTTGTTTTTATGTAGAATAAATTTCGAGATACAGCGGCGAAAGCTCGCTCCGCCTATGTTTTCTTATGATCGTAGCTACATGTCTGACACTAGGTTTTTATGAGTGATTGTTGACGCCGTCACTTGCTTGAAAAGCTATTTAAACCGAATCTTTTTTACTGTTCGCCAAACTATGCCTACATCAGTGTCCGACACCTTAGCACACGAGACGAGTCATTATCTAATGAAATCAGCTAGTTTGAGGTAGAATTGAGTTCGAGGGAGCAATTTCAATTAAACATGAGTTCTAAGTTGAGGACTGTTGAGAAAGCGCCTGTCTAGTAAAGATACGATCAGCAGACACGACACACTGAAGCGAATAGTTAGAAATGGACCTAAGATGTTGGTAGGTAAATTATGAATTGCGTTCCCTTTCCTAACTGGCTTTTTACTTTGTACTCGGCGCCAAGATGCTTCAATAATTCTTTCGCAATTGTTAGCCCAATTCCCATGCCTTCGATACAATTTTCTTTGGCATATTCAAGCCGTTCAAATGGTCTAAAGATTCGTTCGAGATCAGCATCGATCATACCAACTCCCGTGTCTTCAATGATAATGCACACGCGGTTGTCATCTTGTAAAGACGCAAATATTTCAACTTTGCCATTTGGATGATTATACAAAATGGCATTGCTCACAATATTTAACAACACCTGCCGTAGTCTACCTTCGTTAGTTACTACTCTCAATTGCGAAGGGACATAGTTTATCGAGATATGCTTGTCGTTTGCCAAAGGCGTCAGCATGGCAATGCTCGATTGTATGATCGCGTGCAAATCACACGGTTCAACCGCAATAGTGATGTCCTGTTTTTGCATTTGTAAATTACAAATAATGTCATTCACCAGCATCGACAAATGTTGGCTCGCTACCGTAATTTGTTTACTAGTGTATTTATCCTCTTCATTCCACTCATCTGCATGCTCTGCTAGCACGTTGGCTCCAGCAATAATTGCCGCAAGTGGTGTGTTAAGTTCATGACTTATGCGCGACATAAAGTTGATTTTATCTAGATTTAACTGTTCCGCCCGCTCTTTCGCCAAAGAAAGATCTGCCGTGCGTTGAGCCACTTTGTGCTCTAACGAATGATTGGTTGTTAGTAATTCTTGCCGAGCATTTTTTAGCTTTTCCATCATTTCTCTAAAAGCGCGTTCAATAGCCGAAAATTCGTTTTTGCGAATTAACTGTAAATCAAGCTGTTCATTCGAGCCGTCATCAAATTCTGTCTTTTCAATAAACGCCAGCAAATTCTTTAAAGGACGCACTAACATATATTTACTGACGTAGTAAAAGATAAGCCACAGCGCGATGGTTTTGATCACCGCGTTTATGATGAGCAAGGCAATACCAATTTTAACGCGATCAAACACCACTTCGGCATTGGCAAACACTGTCGCTGTACCAACTTTTCGCTCTTTTTTACGGAACGTGTAATTAATGGTAAACGTGTGTGCTAACGGAGGATTGGTTGTTAACCGGTTATCTAGCAATAGTTCGCCTCGATCTGAATATTGCTGTATACGGCTGTCTTGTGTGATAACTTCCCCCATCGCCGCCAGCAATTGTTTGTCTTGATGAATCATGATCCCAGTGACAACCGGCATTGCCATGATGCCCTGTAAGGTGTTTGTAATCTGTTCCTGATCTAAGTTCCAGACACTCGTACTTAACACACTAACAAACATGTTCTCAACTTTAGCAAGCTCTGTTTCAACCACAGATTCGGTATGTTTATACTCCGCAAAAATTTGCCCAGCAGTAACAACCACAGCCACAATGCAATACAGTGCAAACACCGTTCTTAACAGTTGTGTTGCTATTGAATTGCCAAGTTGCGTTAAACCTATCATCATTTACCTAACTCACTTTGGCGACAATCTTTAGGGATCCACTCTTGCCATATGGTTTGGTTATTCGCTATCCAATCATTAGCAACTTGCTCATGTGGCTGTTTATGAAAATCTACTTGTGCCGCAACGGCGGAAATTGTTTGGTTATCAAATTGTATATTAGTCAAAATTTCGTATGCACAAGGCCAGCGCTCAGGCATTCCAGCCCACGCTGCTTTTTTCAACCAACCATCTTTCGGATTACCACAGTCATAATGAAATTGCTTGTTTTCACCCCAGCTTGGGTCTGTTTCACAATCAGGATGATACTCCGGAAACTCAACAAACTTTCCTTCATAAATGGCCTCGACCCAATTAGGCGTCCAGTTAAATAAAACGATAGGTTTATTACGTGATTTAGCACTAGCTAATGCTACCCAAAGTTCGTCAGCCTGTTTTACAGTTTTGATAGTAAAACCCAAATCCAAGGCTCTGATCTTTGCGCCCTCTGGCTTTTCCCACGGGCCAGCCAAGTAAATACCTAAGCTTGAATTTTCTTCAGAAAATATTGCTGCACATTTTTTCAACGCTCGCCAATCCGGTAACCCAGGGCATTGTTGCTCTACATAAAGCGGATACCACCAATCCTCACGTGTATTCGCATTGTGCGCGCCAGCGTCAAGTATACGTCCTGCCTCAACCATACGGTCAAACATCTCTGACATCGTGCCTTGCCACACTTCTATTTGAACATGATCAATGCCATGCGATAATGAACCCCATTGTTCATTAGTGGTAGAAAACGAGTATTCAACTCGATAGCCTGCATGTTCAAAAAGTTTGCCTGTTACATGAGCCAACACTATTTGGCTTGTCCAATCATTTACGATGACTTTGATCGGCTGAAGGTTGATTGATGCCATCGCATACGTCGCGTTAAACCACAGCAAGGCAATAATAAATAGCCGATGAGTCATACTAATCCCATATATTTAAACTCAATATGACTTAATTAAAGCATTAAATACTTGAAATACAATGCATGTAACCTATCTCTGTCTGAGTTTGAATTAATTAATGACAGTTACAAATTGCTACGATTAAGTCGCCACAAATCAGCGACAATGTGCTCGGATATACATTATGATTAACACAATTTAAGGTAATTTAAGGACGTAACATGCTCAATTATTCAAACAAGGTAGTTTCGGTAATAATTAGTGTACTCGTGATTTTATCAAACGTAGGATGCGCTAATCAGTTAGAGAAAACTGCACAAATGGAACAGATAAACGTTAAGGTGAAATACTTAGACCGTAGTATGTTACCTAAAGGCAGTACGTTAACCGTTTCACTAATAGACGTTTCATTGGCTGACGCCGAGTCAACGACCATCACTGAGATAACACAAGAATCGATAACCGCTCCGCCCTATCATGTGTCATTAGACTATGACGTGTCATCGATTAAACAAGGACACAGTTACAGCATACGTGCAGTTATTTATCACCAAGACAAACTACTCTATACCTCAACCAGTACTACAGATCCTTTTGCTCAACGATTAAACCAGCACATAGATATAACCGTAGACAAGGTACGTTATGCACCAGTTTCTAAACCAAGTTACAGTGCACTGAATGGCGAATGGAAAATAAAAGAAGTTTACCAAATGATCGTTGGTACTGATCAGCTTCGTAAACTTCCTTATTTAAAATTTGATGAGCGAGGATTTCAGGGATTCAGTGGCTGCAATGGTATTAATGGCATTGTTGTCCACGATAAAGAAGGTATCAGATTCACGCACATCGCCAGCACGATGATGCTATGCCAAGATACAGCTAATGACCTTGAATCCCAGATTAATAAAGCGTTATATGACGTTCGACGTTTTTCGATTGAAGCTAAAAAGCTACTTTTAAAAGACGAATCTAATAATGTTGTAATGCAATTAGAGCGTGTGTAGTTCAAGTGATACGAAACAGGCCACTTTTTTGGGTGGCCTGTAAATAGCTTGCTTTAGTTTGCTTTAGTTTGCTTTAGTTTGCTTTAGTTTGCTTTAGTTTGCTTTAGTTTGCTTTAGTTTGCTTAGGAATTGTTCGTTCTTTTAAAACAAATCCTTAAGCTTGTTCTTTAATTTATCCTTCAACTTATCTTTAGCTTCTTCTTTCGCTGCACTACTAATATCTGGCTTAACAGAAACATTATGAAATGGTCCTTGCACGCGTACAGGTATCTTAAAGCCCGTACTGGTGTCTTGTGTCCCTTGCCCTTCAATTGAACTTACGATGCCAGTTATCAAGCGATAATCTGTTTGAGTATTTGGTAAGTCTACTGTTCCTTGACCTGTAACTCTTAACAGCGGGCTTTTCATTGTTAGCGTATTGGTACTACTCACGCCTTCAGTAAAAGTAAATGATCCCGTAAGCTCTGAAAAGTCTGTCGATTCTGCATCGTCAAAGCTTTTCGATAACCCTTCCTGTGTTAATCCTTTTTCAAGTATGGACTTAACTGATCTAACTAATGATGCTAAATTTGCCCCTTGTACAGCGCCGTCTGTTAAGCCAAACCCTAATGTCCCTTTAAGACTTTTTATGAACGCTTTTTGGCTATTACCATGCATATTAAAGCGCCAATCTAATTGACCTTTGCCCATGAGTTTTTCAAACCCTGCTACATCAGTGAGCAGTGGCTTAGCCTGAATGCCCGAAAAATTAAACGCCGTTGTGATGGCATACGGAGCCGTTTTGGCATTAATATTAACACTTCCTTGGCCATTACCTTCGTATGCTTCAAACTTACTTAGGGTTAGCTCACCCACACTGTCAGCCAGCTTAACTGTGAATTCACTTGCGCCAAGCGTAATATTTCTTGCTTTAAGGCCTGTAGCACTTACTTTCAGCTCAGCATTTAACGCGGCCAGTGCTGATAAATCTATAGGCGTTTCATCCCAAACAATGGGTTGAGCTTCAGAACTTTCAACGGGTTGAGCTGATTTTACTGGCTCAGGCAAATACGGATTAAGATCTAACATCCCCAAATTAACATTAGCGTTAATCGTTAGTATTTGGCTGATATCAATATTAGCTTCACCTTTGATCGTCAACGCGTCTAACGACAACTCCATCTCTGACAGTGTTAGTTTATTATCCGCAAATGAAATATCACTATTCACTGAGAATTGATTAAATGCCGCTTGTTTGACCGCTATGGATTGACCTTGCCAACTTAGTATGTCTTTCAACGAATCACCGCTAAGCGCTAAGTTCCCTAAAACAGTTGTGAGGTTTTGTTCAATACGTCCTTCATAACTTAACTGAAACATGGCAGATTCTAATGCCAATCTTAAGTTAAAATCTTTTCCAGACAGTAAATCGTTGGGCGTAGTTAAACTTGTGGCGATTTCAAAGACCTGCTCTTTGAAGCTAAGTTTTCCTTCAATCTTTAGCGGTTCATGTAATGTGGGGAGTAAAACGGCTAAATCGAAGTCTGACATGGTTAGGGTTTCGCCCGTTTGATGATCTAAATAACCAAACTTGCCACCATAAACAGCAACTTCCCCTAATTTAATATCAAAGCCACTCGGTAGCTGTGTCGAACCACCTGACTCTTTTTGCTCAGCATTACCCGAATTATCGCCACCTTGCTGCATTATTTGCCAATTAACCTCACCGTTAGTTAACTTTTCTAATAGTACGTCAGGGTTTCGAATGACAAATTTATCCAGAGCAATGTTGCCAGTTATCGCTGAAAGATAAGGTATCTGAATTTCAATCAATTCAATTTTCGCCATATCCGGACGAGACGCCTCGGCTATGTTTGCCAAACGGACATTGCTTAGTTGTACTTTGAGCGCAGGAAACAACGACAACGAACGTTCACCATCAATAGACAAAGTTCTGCCTGTCGTTTGCTCAACCGCTTGTGTCACGTGAGCAAAAATATCTTCTTCGGAAATAACCATAGGTAACGCTACGATCAAAGCCACAACAATGGCAGTAATCCACATTACTAACTTTGCAACGAGATTCATTAAGTCATCCTTTTAATATGTTGTTTATACAGCGAAATATCAGAGAAAAATACAGTATTAACAATAGTATGATACAGGAGTTGTAACTTTCCTAGCGCTGAAAAATAATTAATGATAATAAATTATGGAAGTGATTAATAAACCACAATGTAGGCAGGTGATTAGTAGGATAAGAAAAAGCAGGAAAATAAGCTTAAGTTATCGATAAAGATAATGGATTTAAGTGAAAAGCCAGCGCGCGATGCGCGCTATCAGAGTAGGAATTTTGAAGTTCTCAAACACAGCCTATTCAATATCCAAGTGGTGATCACCGTGTGTTTTCTTGGTTTTTAAATACTGTGTATTATCATCTTTAAGGTGTAATTGCGTACTGACGTGTTCAATTAATTCAAAACTCTCTTGCATAGCGGCAATCTTTCGCGGATTGTTAGTAATGAGTTTTAAGCTTTTAACTGACAGTGCTTGAAGCATACTTACCGCAGAATCGAACGTACGTTCATCATCTTTAAAGCCTAAATGTTGATTAGCTTCGTAAGTATTCATTCCTTTACTTTGCAATACATAGGCATCAATCTTGTTATATAGCCCAATGCCACGCCCTTCTTGGCGCAAATAAAGAATAATGCCACCATTTTCTTTCATCAACTCAATGGTTTCATTAAGTTGCTCACCGCAATCACAACGTGAAGAATGAAACACGTCCCCCGTTAAACATTCAGAATGAATCCGCACTAAGGGCGCAGGTTGTTTTTTATCTGCTTGCTTAAAAATAATCGCGATATGTTCATCACCTACTTCAAATTCAGTGAAGCTAACCAACTCAGCAGGAATATCACTGTTTTTGCCTACTTTCAAATGCACTCGGGCACGTACTTCATTCATATTGTTTATACCACGTTGTTCTCTGTTAATAGACCGACATTTACCAACATATGTTCACGAATTCTGTCGATTCAACTACCAGAGCAGTCAAGATTTACTCAGCTTGCCATTACAGACTTTCTTAACATGGCGTCATGCATGTCAAATTCAAGGCTAATTGTACATTAATTTATGTTTCTCAGTGTCAGAATCATCTAACCAAGGGCATATTAAATAACACTTAGATAGTTTAGTATGGCTGATATATCATGCCCATGTTTACTATTCACAAATGCAATTACCAATACAAATAAGTGCAACAACATCACTACAACAAGCATTTAAGCCACTAAATAGAGTTTTGCTAACCACTGAAGCGCAATTGAATTTTCAATCTATGACTGCGGGATGGTATGGTGATGAAGATAATATCCTGAACATTCAAATAACACTGCAAAATACCCAGGAGTTTAGTGAACAAGTTCAGCGTGAATACCTAAACGAAATCGTTACACTGTACGCTGACGATGTACAAAGCGTGGCCACACAAGACAAGCTAGCTTTTTACATCTACATTGCTGTGACCGAAAAAGAACAAGTTTTATTTACCCAGCACCACAAGTTAATCGAGAAAATTTGCCAAACTAAGATAAGAAAAGTGATAAACCTGATCGCCTCAGATTTATCACTGCCACTACTGCCCTAACATGCTACAGGCATTAGCTGCATCTATACCAACGTATAATCAATAGCGCCAGTCACGGCGGCGACCTGCGCTAAGATACAATTTTCATCATCAACGAGTGGGCTGTCAGGATAAACTTCGGTTGTGGTGACATACTTGGCATCTGTCATTCCCATGCACAATCCAAGTGGTCGCGCTTCATAGTTAATTACACCAAACTGCGACAATGGAACACCTATCAATTGGTTATTTTCATCAGCGGGTGCAATGTGTGTAACTTTTTCGACTGATTCAATAATTGCCCGTTGAAATGCTATTTCAGGCTTACTGGTATCACCTACCAAATAAAAACCATCAGGAATATTCCAGCTCTTTTGTGGTATCGCATCACGTGCGGCTAACGCAGGTCGAAACTCGCTATTGTCAGTGTCGGTAGTTTCGTGCAAATCAATATGCAATAAAATATCCGCATTAATTTGAGTAAGATAAGCCATTAATGCAGCTGATTCTGCGGCAGGTGAATCTTGATAAAATGAACGATTTGGATCAACTGCGTTAGGATTCCATCGATTGATCGTTTCGTATCCCCAAGGGCTTACACATGGCGCCACAAGAATATTGTAGTGATCATTGTACCGCTTAGCTTCAGTTTCAACGAATCGAATCGCTCCCTGAACACCGCTAGTTTCATAGCCATGTACCCCACCAGTCACCAAAATTGTTGGTTTGTCGTTTTGCCAGTGCTTAGAACGAATAACAAACAATGGATAAAGAGCTTGATCATAAGGTAACGCGCCATATTGAACAATGTCATAGTCGGTCGCAAGTGCAGTTATCTTACTCACGACTTGTTCTTGATAAGAACGTTTAACTGACTGCTGTGCTAACCACTGTGCTTTTTCCTTATTGCCCCACGGCTGGCCTAGTTCACCAATTGAATATTCAACGCCTTTATTGCTCATTAATTCTCTCATTTATTACTGTTTTTCGTTGTTATATCGCATATTAAATCAATCATGTTGATTTCACCATAAGTGATTGCTGTCGCCCATATCATTCTAAGTGGGCAATTCTTTATGCGGATTGGTATGAATACCAATAATGCGTACAGCTTTCGGGAGAAAGAGACAAACAACCTCAATTTAGTAAACTACAATTAATAAAAGTACTTTTACAAATTCAATATATTAATTTTCTTGAAAGCATCGATATGTGTTTTTAGTGACTTATGAATAGCAAACTAGATGAATACCTTACCAATCTAGAAAAACTACTCGATTACCGTGGCATGGCATGGTGGTTAATCGATCTAACTCACTGTCCCGACAAATTTTACTGTAACCAGCAAATGTGCCATTTGTTTGCTTTACACCTTGCTCGACAGCACACCATTGAGGAAAACAGCCCTTTTGTCGGCGAAAAGCTAAACAACATCGCCCAAATTAATGCAGCCATTGCAGACAAAGTGAATGAAGAATATCAGCAATTACTCGATGGCAGCATTGATGAATACGCCAACCAGTTCCCTTATTACAATTGCGACAGGGAGCAGACTCTTTATTTTTCCAGTCGCGCTAAAAAGTGCTAGAAAAAGACGCCAACAACAACCGTGAGCTAATTTACGGCATTATTGTCGACGTTACCGAGAAAGAACAGCATAAGCTTGAACTGAAAAAGCAACGACAAAAATTCAAAAAATTGAGTGAAACCGACACTTTAACTAAGCTCTACAACCGTCACTATTTCATGAAGGCGTTCGAATACGAATTTAGCAAAGCAATGCGCGCGCATCGAAGCATGGCCGTAATCATGCTTGATATCGATTTCTTTAAACAGTACAACGATCATTACGGACATCTTCAAGGAGATCGGTGCCTTTATAAAGTGGCAAAATGCTTAAAACGTGCGCTCGAACGAAAAATAGATATTGTCGCCCGTTACGGCGGTGAAGAATTTATCGCGTTTGTTAGCGACATCACACAAACGCAGGTAACCAGCATTATTGACAAGTTACAAGTAATGATACGCGCAAGTAAGATTCCTCATGAATCTTCACCAAACACCAATACCCTTACGGTGAGCATTGGTGCAGTAATCGGATTTCCGACACACAAGCAATCAGTGGGAGAAGAGTTCATCGCGGCAGCCGACAGCAATCTATTCAAAGCTAAATCGGCAGGTAGAGACTGCTCTATAATCACAGCAATTGATGAACAGTAAACAAAGTCACAAAGACAACAAAGTGCGAATTTAGCGCGTTTTGCTCTATTTTAATGCTTGAGATTTTTTGCACTTTCATTACACTTACCGGGCTTTTTTGTCCCCTTACTGTAAATCAACCACACATGCATAAAGTATTAATCGTAGAAGATGAAGGCGACATTGCCACATTAGTTGAACGCTTTTTTCAAGCAAGTAATTTTGCCACATGTGTTGTCAATGACGGGGCAATTGCGGTACACACGTTCGAGTTATTTTCGCCAGATTTAGTCATTTTGGACATCACACTTCCAAATAAGAGTGGCGTTCAAATATGTCAGGAGCTTCGTCGAACTTCTGATGTTCCCATCATCATGCTTACAGCGCAAACCCAAGAAGCAGATCGTATCAAAGGCCTTAAAGTAGGTGCAGATGATTACGTTTGTAAACCGTTTAGTGCGCCTGAACTCGTTTTAAGAGCGCAAAACATTCTCAAGCGTGTTGCACCTGTAGAAGCCCCACAAAACGATTGGCTGGTAGATCAGGCAAGTAAAACGGTTCGTTTTCAAACAAATGAAATTGATTTAACAATATACGAATTTAGTATATTTCATTTATTGTTTAGCTCGCCGGGACGAATATATTCACGCGAGCAAATTATAGATTTTGCTTTTCAGCACAGAGATGTAAATGACCGCGCCATAGACAGCCATATAAAAAATATTCGAAAGCGAATAAAAGCAGCAGGTGTAGAGGAGACTGTCATTGAATCAGTATACGGCGCAGGCTATCGATTCAAAAAATAAGTGTTGACGATATGGCTAGGCAATCTACATGCACAATGTCATATTTAACACAAAACTTTTGTATCTTGTACTGTGTCTATAAACGCTTGCCACATTACTTTGTCAATTTTAACTTGGTCCAAAATTTCTAACATTTTTTCCGGTTTTATTTTGCCTTTTTGTTGCAGCAAATATACTTCCGTAATCAAGTTGGAGCGATACAATAAATCACCTAGTTTAGTCGTTCGCTTAGTACGCTGCTCTAATAACGCATTACAATATTGTGCCGGTAACTGCCATTCTTTAGCAATAAAGTACGACATATCTATCGACATCTCTGACATTAGTGATTTAAACGCTAAACTGCCTGGGGAATCATCGAGCGCAGCTTGCTGGAATGCTGAGCACAGCGCATTGAAAATCACAATCTTACCAACGTCATGGATCAACCCCAAAAAATGCGCATCAAATTCGTCAAGTTCCCAATAGCTGGCAACAATTTGAGCTAAGGTTGCGCATTGTTGTGAATGTTCCCAAATATGCTTACCAAACATCTTAAAATATATCGGCTGGTGCGGCATTATTTGTTTTACTAACTCAGTAGTTGCAATAGTGGCAAGGCCTGATTTTCCAAGTATGTTTACCGCTTTGCGGATTGATTGAATGTTATCGTTACCGCGGGCATATTTCGCAGAGTTCGCCACTTTCATGATATTTATCGCTAACGACGGATCTTGCTCAATTATTTCGGCAAATGTGACAAAATCAGCTTCTTCATCTTTCAATGCATCGATAAGTTGCAGCGTTATATTGGATAACGGCGGTATGAGTTTCGATAATTGCTCTGGAGAATCTAATACCTCCCGAATATTAGCAAGGGTTTGTTGCTCCAATTCATTCATTTGTTCATTGGAACTTGGCTGTTCAAAGATGGCATCATAAAACGCGGTTGAAATGGTTTGTGGCATATCCTTCCCACTCATTTTCAATACATAAAGTTACGTATAAGCCTAAGTTTAGATGATATTTTTCTCGATGCTATGTTAAAATTACTCTTTCGCCGCTAACGCCACATACTAATGACCGGCTTCTTTCTGAGTTTGCTGACAATCAAGTGGCACACAAATTTTTATTTGCACACCACCCAACTCAGACACATTGGCGCGAATATTTCCTCCATGAAGCTCAATGATACTTTTAGCAATAGTTAACCCTAGCCCAGAACCTCCGTGATCACGGCTTCGTGTGCCATCGGCACGATATAACCGCTGAAAAATCTTAGGTAGTTCACGCTTATCAATGCTTGGTGCTGAATCTTCAACAACAATAACCAAATGCTCATGTTCAACAAATGCTGTGAGTGCTGTCGTCCCCGGCGAGTCGGTATACTTGACGGAATTTCGCACCACATTCATTAGCGATTGCTTCAAACGAATATGGTCACCTACCCAAACGGCTTCGGCAGAAATATTAATATGCTGTTGAAACTTTAATCCTCTTTCGCTAGATAACCCGTGAAAATCGCGAGCAATTTGCGTCATCCAAGGTTGCAATTGAATAGACTTAATATCGAGTTGTAATATTTGCGCTTCTAATCGCGCAATTTGGTATATATCATCAATTAATACGTCAATTTCAGCGATCTTATCATGGAGCTTACTGTACGTCGTTTCTTGATCTGTGATCAAACCATACTCCAGTGCCTGTAGCTGCAATTTCAGTACCGACAAAGGCGTACGTAGCTCATGTGAAACATCTGCAAACAGTTGATTTCGTCGCTCAATAGATTCCGAGAGCATCGCTTGTCTTAAGTTGGCTAGCCTTCGCTTAGAATAAAATACGTAAACCCCAATTAATAACACGACAAACAGCAACGCGGTAACGGTATTAGCCGTTTGCTTTTGTAATTTAGCTTCTTTAAGCTGTAATGCTCCCTGAAGTTTTTGCGCTTCCAGTATTTTTATTTCTGCATCTTTACTGACCGTTTTAAGTGCATATTTTTGCTTAGCCGTACGGAAAGAATTGATTTGTTGATTTCGCTTTAACGTTTCTTCAGTTAACTTTTTTTGGAAGTTAAAAGCGGCGGGATAGTCATTTCGTAAAGCATAAGTCTGCACTAAACCAGCAAGTGTATCCACGGTTAAATGATGTGAATTAGGCTGTTGCGCAAACGCAAGCACTTCCTTAAATATGCGCTCTGCTTCATCAAGGTTGTTTTGGCCTAGATAAGCTTGTGCAAGCGACTTTTTAACTTCATAAAGCAAGGCACTATTGCCTATCGCCGACAACTGATTTACCGCATCTGTGTATATGTTTACCGCAGTACTGTAATCTTGTTTTGCCAAATAGACATTGGCAATGTTAGATTTCGCCCACGCAATGTGTCTTTCAATTTTAGTTGCTTCAAATACGTTTTTACCTTCCTGTGCATATGCCAATGATTTTTCGAGATTACCCTGTCCAATATAAACCTGAGACAATTTAAGAAGAGAGTGTCCAATATTAATTGGAACATTTAACTGACGATCTAGCGCTAAAGCCTTTTGAAAGTATGATTCTGCCGACGCATAATCTTCTAGTTGTCGGTATCGTTCAGCAAATGCGTAAAAGTGGTCTGCACGATTTTCAGGCTTGACGGTTTCTATTGGTTCATAGGTTAACTGCTCGAGTTCATATTCCAATGCTTCTTGATACAACCCTAAATTAGCGTAAACCTCTGCCAAATCACCTAGAGCATAGCCAATTTCTTTATCTATTCCATGTTCTTTAGCAATTTCAATGGCGCGCTCTATAGAGGCAACCGCTTTGGCATATTCACCTTTTGAACGTAAGCAATAAGTTGCACGACGCAGCGCCCGAACCTGATTTTTGTATTTCTTTATTCGTTCAAATGCTTGTGCTGCTGATTCAAATAAGGCAAGCGCTTGATCATATTCACCGCCATCTTTTAGTAACATGCCCTCATGGTAGTCGGCAAAGATGGTATAAAACGTTAATTGATGTTTGTGTGCGTGCAACCTAACTTGCTCAAGCGTATCTAAGCTTTCTTGATGACGGCTCAGTTTACGCAAAATATCTGCTCGCCTAATCAGCAACGCTGCCAGTGATTCTGGCGTATCTTGGGGGGTATTGTTTGCAATTTTTGCCTGAATTTGTGCCAGTTCTTCATCCATAGACAAAGCTTCTTCCGCATTGCCAACTGTCGAGGCTAGTACCTCCGTAGTATATGCAGGTGCCAACATAAACATCGTAAACACAATGCTCAACAATATGCGTGTTAATGAAGTATCTTTACACATGCTAAATTCTATCGGAAGAAATGTATCTCATGGGTTTTGTTCAGAAAAACAATGGTGGCTTCATCTGCCTGTATTGCTCGAAAATTCAAACACTATGCTAAATCAGCCAACAAAGGAGTAAAACAGTGTTTATTTATATGATACTAAGTAAAAATAGTGGCAAAAATGTGTAGAAGTATCAATTGACCATTTCAATAGCAAAACAGTAAGCGGCTAAACTAAGTTTATACCGCTAGTACTACCAATATGCATTCGCTATTTGTCAGCTCTGCTCATGAATTTCTGCTCAGCGGTGTTCACTTTGATGCGATCTCCCGTTGAAATATGCTCAGGTACTTGAACAATCAACCCTGTAGACAATGTAGCAGGTTTAGTGCGAGCGCTTGCCGATGCACCTTTAATTGAAGGATCTGTTTCCACAATCTCCAATTCAACACTAGATGGCAAATCAATGGCGACAGGCACGTTATCAATAACTACAACATGCAAGCCTTCTGTTGCTTCTGTAATATAAAGCAACTCTTCTGCAATGCTTTCTTTATTAAGGTTATATGGCGTGTAATCTTCATTATCCATAAACACGTATTCGTCACCATCAGTATACGAAAACATTGCCGCACGTCTTGTTAAGTCTGCCAGCTTTAACATTTCTTCTGCTTTAAAGGTTTCATCAACTTTACTGCCAGTTACCACATCGTACATGCGCATGCGATACAAGCTTCCACCTGCGCGGCCTTGAGGAACAGAACGAGTAATATCTTTGATGATCAAAACCTTACCGCCATGTTCGATCGCCGCATTCTTCTTTATTTCACTTGCCTTTGGCATGTCAGTATCCCTTATATGTCAGTTCCCGCTCAGTTTACGGTACTTGTACTTAGAACAAAGTACCGTAAGATACAGGAGTTGAACGGATAATTCGAGCGAAAAACATCAAGGTAATCTTCTCGCTTAATGCGCTTTATTTATGCCGACAAAATGATATGAGCATTCAAATCCATCACTTGACCGATTAGGAAATTTGCCTATTGTTCGCACTTATATTTTCAGTAGACCTATTAATGTGTATACAATAGAAGCATATTTGGGCTAAGCATATCTAACCAACTACCTTATGGATAATTATCAATTCATCGTCGCTGTTTCAATGGCAATTGTCGGTATTATCTTTTTTTCTCTGTCAATATTAGCGACACGTAAGTTCAATCAGATGCCCGATAAGCCCTTAGCAGGTGTACTCATTGCCAGCGGCATACTCGCACTTGTACCAGCCATTGAGTCTTTAACAACGGTAGATTTTTTTACTCACTTTTTAGTCATCGTTTTTCCTGCATGGCTACTTTTGGTTCCTTATTTATGGCGTTATGTTATTTCGTTAACTGAGCAGAAAATAACGAGACAATCCAAAAGTAAGCGCTGGCAACGCCTATCAGCAGCTATTGCGGTTATTATTAGTACATGTGTTGTTATGCTCTCTGACGCAGATAGAGCCGCATTATTCGTAACCAATGACAGTGCAAATAGCCTGCTCTCGAGGTTTACACAAATAGCCATTTTTATTGCAGCGATTTACTGGCTGGTGTCTACCTGCTTCTATTTGATGCTAATAGTTAAACAATTACGCCAACACCGACAGCGATTAAAGCAGTATTTCGCCAACTTGGAGCATAAATCGTTAATATGGCTAGACAGTATAATTACACTTTCGGTCGGCACCTGGCTGCTATTAACTATCATGTTAGCAACAGAAGCATTGTTCGAATTATCTGTGATATCACCGAACGTTGAAGTTTTGCTTTATTTGACATTAATTTGGGCCTTTAGCTTGTTTGCTGTTACTCAACCACCGGTATTTTCAATAATGGCCACAGATACAGCAACAAACGAAGTCACAAGTGACACATTAGCCAATACTGCAACACGACAAAACAATAATGAAAAAGCAGAAAAGAGCAGCAAATATCAACGTTCGGCACTGTCAAAAGATCAGGCTAAACGCATTGCCGACAAGTTAAACAATGTAATGCAAAACGAAAAGCTCTTTTTCGACTCATCTTTGTCCTTACCAAAATTAGCTAATCATATGGGAATTTCTGCTAATTACATTTCGCAAACATTAAATGAGTCTCTTGATACCAATTTTTTTGATTTTGTTAACGGATGGCGAATTAAAGAAGCCAAGGCCCGTATTGTTGAGAGTAACGACACTGTCTTGGCGATTGCGTTAGATGTTGGCTTTAATGCCCGCTCCTCTTTTTATAAGACATTTAAAAAAGAAACAGGCATGACACCAGTCGAATATCGAAAATCATCGCTTACGCAAAACGTCGATTAACAATAGAGTTGCAACCGATAAAAGAATTTACGCCCTGTGGCAAATAGAACGACTATTCTTCGGCGATAACGTCACAGCGGTAAATGAGTTTGTCACTCTCTCCTAGAGTTTTGGCAAGTTTAGGCAATAATGCTTTCATTTTGTCAAAGAGTGTCCATGGGGGATTTATCACAATCATCCCTGAAGATGTCATGCCACGCTCAGCAGAATCCTCTTTAACCCCTAATTCAAAGCATTGAATATTCTTAATACCGCTTTGCGCAAATTGAGTGTGCATGTTATCAATCACGCTGCGATTTACTACCGGATACCAAATTGCATAAGTCCCTGTGGCGAACTTTTTATGTGCGGCCGCCACCGTTTTAAACACCTGTGAATATTCAGTTTTAATTTCATACGATGGATCAATCAACACCAGCGCACGTCTACTTGTTGGCGGTAGCAAACTCAACATCCCTTGCAAACCATCTTTTTGGGTAACTCTGATCCGTTTGTCACGTTCCATGTTGGTTGTTAGGTGGTTAAAATCTTGTGGATGAAGCTCAAATAACCAGCCGCGATCTTGTTGTCTCAATAACTGTTTTGCAATTGATGGCGAGCCCGGATAAATATTCTTGAGTCCCTGTTTGTCATATGCGTTTACAACATCAAAATAACTTTGAAGTTCAGGGAATTCACTTTGATTGAGCTTAGCAATACCACCTAAATGCTCTTGGAGCTTTTGTGCATCGCTACTGTCGAAATTAAACAAACCAGCGCCAGAATGCGTATCGATGTACTCGAACGGTTTGTCTTTGATCGCCAAGTAATTCAATATTTCTACTTGCACAATGTGCTTCAACACATCGGCAAAATTACCCGCATGGAAAGAATGTCTATAACTTAACAAAGGCTGCTCACTTGATTATTTAACAGAGGTTATGACTGAACGTGTGACAGTATGATTTGATGAATGTCATCAATACTTTTTACGTCACCATTTTCTGTACAAGCAATAACTTGCCAGTCTTCAGATTGCTCAAGTTGTTTATAAACCTCATACACATTTTGCAAATAGCCATGTGCAGCTTCGTGAATATCTTCTTTCTCATCAGTGTAACTACGCTGTTTCTTTTTGAGCACCAACTCTTTCGATACCGACAATGGAACATCGAGAAAAAACGTAACATCTGGTTTTGGTAAGCTATTGACACCGTATTCAAGTGATTTTACCCAGTCAATAAAATCAGCACGGTCTTGCTGCGGTAGCTTTGCCGCCTGATGGGCAATATTGGATTCCACATAGCGGTCACAAACAACGTAAGTACCCGCTTCTAGATCGGCGAGTAAGCTCGGCTTTTGTTCAAGACGATCTGAAGCAAATAGAATAGAGGCGAGTTTTGGATGTACTTCATCAATTGAACCAAATTCACCACGAAGAAATGCCCCAACTTCCCTTCCAAAAAATGTTTCTTCATAAGCAGGAAAACTGTAGATTTTTGCATTAACGCCCAATTTGTTAAGTACTTCTACTAACTTAGTTGCTTGGGTTCCTTTGCCACTACCGTCAATACCTTCAATTGTTATTAATTTGCCTTTCATTCGTCACTCGACACGTATTTATAATTTCATTTTTTTGGGCTATTTACTCTCTTGATAACCGCAACCAAACAGTAATCGTGAGCAAACAGTCCAATAATGGAAACAAACGACAAATCATTTCAAATGGTCTTAAACCAATCGCTATAAAACGGGGAGATTTATCGTGCTTTTTTTAAGAGTTGGCATGGTAATTCATTGCATATGGCAATGCAATGAATTACCAACTGTGAGTCAATTGTACCGTTTAAAATGACTTAATTTCTGCGTCTGATTGGTTGAAGATAAATCGGTTAATTTTACCACATTGCGCCATGTGATTATTCGACGCATAAGGAATCCCTTGTTGTGAAATGTCAGACTCCCAACCCTGACCGTTTTTGACAAAGGCCTTAAGTTCGAACCAGCCATTCGCCGTTCTATCACAATCCATATCCACATCTAGCATCCAGTAATGTGCGCCCCAAACATTGAGGGGTTCTTCACCATAACCATCAACGGCAACCGTTTTCTTCTCTCCCCAATTTATCGGCCACAAATCGATAGTCCAGTCTAGCGGTGTTCCTTCAGCGGCACTCGATTGGTTTATTTGAGCTCCATACCAGTCAAGGTAACTGTCTCCTACTTTCCACGGTGATGTTGTCGCATTTTTAAGGTTGCGATGCTTAATGGGGATTGCACACAAAAAGTTAGTGATAGTGCACTCTAGGCCCATATGCTGACGAGCATAGTCATGGTCAATACCACCACGCACGAACATATCTTGCCCACTTTGGGTATTGGCCGAAATAAATACCACTGTCCGTTGCCAACCGTCACTAGGTGGAACAATTTGACTAGTTTTAGCACCTTGATGAATCGCCAATGCCTGCCAAGCAGCTAAATTAGTATCAATTGTTCCGTTAGCGCTCACTTCAACCGTATCTCCTGAACATGAATTGCCATCTTCACTGAGTTGTCCGTTAAGCACATTACAATAAATCCCCGGTGCCATGTCCGTTACAAGCGAAACAGACATAGTACTATCCTCTTTATTTATAGCGACAAAACCAGCACTACCTCGCCCAAATGCAATTTGGTTATTACCATTGTCCCACCAATTGGTCACTGTCCAGTTATCTGCGGTATTATTTCTAAAATCAACTGCGCCAGCGATATACTGCCATCGATGTTCACACTGCCAATCTTGCGCAAAACACATGAGTTGACCATTGTTATGGACGGGTACATCAGGCGCACCAGCATCAGTATCGTTATGAAATGCAAAACTCGACATTACCTTCGGATAGCCATACGGATAAGCTAACATGAACACATTCGCTAATTCGTATAAACGACCATCTTCAAAGGTCACTACGTTACCAGCACCGCCATGCCCTCGCTGATTATCGTGATTATCAACAAACACCACCGCATTGTAGCTAGGCATAAACCCCCAGCTTTCGCCGAATGTTTTCAACCAAGCGAGCTTCCCTTGTTTGAACGTTTCCCCTAACTTGGTTGAGTACTTAAACTCGGTAACTAAACCCGTACTAAGGTATTCACTGGCACTTATCGCTTCTCCTCCTTGGTCGATCACTTCCTGAAAGACCAAAGGTGTTCCATTGACTTTTGCCAGCACAGCTTGGATATCTTCAACTGCCATGTGTTTTGAGGCATCTAAACGAAAACCCGCGACACCAATGGACAATAAATCGTTCAGGTAACCTGCTAGTGTATCCTGTACATAAAATGAGCTAGTGTTTAAGTCTGCCAAACCAACTAATTCGCAGTTTTGCACTTGCCAGCGGTCGCCATAATTATTGATTGCACAAGTGTCATGAAAATCCCATGGGCTGTAGTCTGGAAATGATTTTTGACCATACGAACTTCCCGATACCCCCGTTCCACTTCCCGCAGCCATATGATTAATAACAGCGTCTACGTATATGTCTACGCCAACGCCTTTACAGCGAGTGACCATGTCAACAAATTCCGCTCGCGTACCGCCTCGACTGGTTAGTTGATAACTAACAGGCTGATACCTTGTCCACCATGCATCACCTTGAATATGTTCATTAGGTGGTGATACCTGAACCGCTGCAAATCCATTTGGCCCAAGATTACTTTCACATTCTTTTGCAACATCAGACCATTGCCACTCAAACAGATGGACAAATGTAGTCGGTTGCGAAGCCGCCTGCACTTGAATGCTTCCGACCGTGACCAGTAAAGCGCCTACCAGAGGGCTCAGTATTGTTGTTTTTTTCATATAATTCCCGCTTAGTTATTGTTGTTAAATTATTGTTACCCCTCATATCATCGAACAAAAAAACAACAATTCCAGCACTGAATAGTGTGAATACGTATGTAGCCGCACACAGTTGACTATGAAATGGGATAGAGTGAAATTGGAGGAGTCAATTTCTCAGTTGACGTAGCAAGCTGGCTCTAATGCATATACATATATCTATCGACTTGCCAAAAACTTCTCAAAATTTTCAGTAATTACAAACACAAAAACAGTTTTTAGTTTACAAGTTTTGTACTTTACGTTACGCTGACAAAAATTTGTAAAAGGCAAGTATGGCGAAATCCATATACGCAAAGCTTCCGACCTAAGGTGAAAACTATGGTAGCGGGGTTGCTGAAAAATTGAACTCACCAAGTTTTCTTGCCTTATTAATCAACTACATCACATTAGTTACTACTGCTGAATATAGCTATTGGATGTTTGAATTGAGACAAGGAAATTGCACATGAAAACGGGTTCATTTCGATTAGTTACTAGCGCGATAGTATTAAGCACTCTGTTCGCGACACAAGCAAATGCCAGCTTAGTAACCTCTTCAAAACACGAGCAAAACTCCGACGAACGTTTGAGCTATTACCTTTCGGGTATGGAAAACAACAATATTTTAGCCGCTGAAAATTCAGTGCTAAATATCCCTATCGATCTAAACCACCAATTTAACAGTAATTACGTTGTCTACAGCGACAATGACACGATTTCAGGACAAGTAAAAAACAATGTCCTTACGCTAAACATTGAAGAAGTGTCGAAAGATACGACAGTAAGTGTTTCACTCGTTAGTGACGATGAGTCGCGTAAAACTGCGTTTAGTCTTGTTGTCAATGTTTTGGACCAACCGACCTTTGCAATGCCTAACTATGCAATTGCGCTTAACGAAGATGCTGAACTTTCTTCTGCTTTATCGGGCGCGTCTATATTAAATATCGACAACGGCGGTATTTACTCCAACGGCAGTATCGATGAATTTTCGCCGTTTTCGCAAAAATCTTCGAGTTCATATGCAACGGCAAGTAGATCAAATGGAAAGGATAATGCCAGTGGTTACATTGCTTATGCCGGTTCAAAGATGCCCGCTTTAACACCAGATATGTTTAGCATTGAAATGTACTTACCATCATCCAATGGTGATATGAGTAATAATCAACTCAACGATCCAAAAGAAGCGATCATTGCGGCATTCAAAAAAGTAGCTGCACAACACCAAAGAAACAACGCGCCAACTATTACTGTTGCTGGAAGCCCACCTCCACAGGGTGCAGAAGAAGGCAATGACAATACGAATGGTTCGGATGAACAAAACAATGAACAAGTAGCACAGCAAGAAAATACTTCGCCAAACACCCATAATGCAGGTGACCCAGAAGGTACTGAGCCAAACTCTCCTACAGGTGATGATAACGAAGAGTTCACCGCTAATAACGACGGTGATTCAGAAAATGAAGGTGAAAACTCGCCGTTTGTAACACCAACCCCGGCTAATGAGAATGCAGAACTTATCGTCGCACAAACAACGGTAACTGAAATCCCAGAGCCTGCTACCTCTGCAATATTTGCTCTTGCACTTGCGGGGCTGGTTACTCGACAAAAATTAAAAAAACAGTCTATTTAGTATTTCTCTCTACTTCCATCGAAAGATGATTTTAAACAGGAGTTATTAACTCCTGTTTTTTTTCATTTAGAAGTATAAAGGTTTTGTTTTCCTCCCTTTTTTGCGCAGTCGGAAACAAAATGTAATACATTCCCCGTAGCATATTTTCATCTGGCGCTTTATGCTTTGCAGATTGAACTGATTCGCCTTTCTTACCATTCTTTGTGAAGCATGGCATAAGAGCCGATGATTTAACGGAATAATGTCAGATAGAGGACAAAATGGATAATAACAATCAAACGTCTCTGGCGATCAGCCTTTGCGCCTTACTTTTTGCCAGCCCTGGCATCGCGAAGAAAACTGATACGCAAAACTTAACTTTTAACAAATCCACGTTGAAAGCCGACGTTGCATTAAGTGGACACACAATGTGGTTACATAACGATAATGCAGCTAAGCACTTGCTTATTGCCGATAAAACCTTTGCGAGTAGGCAATTTATACTATTTAAAAATATCGATAACGCTGATATCCAATCAACAACCGTAGAAATGCCAAATGAGGCCATTGCCTATAGCGCAGGTACGCTAGCCGGTCACGATACTGAAGTGCTTTTTTACTTAACCGATAGCCAAGTGCTGAGTTATGACGTTACTACGAACAAACAACAAGCACTTTTTACCAGCCAGTCAATCTATTCGGGTGAGAAAGTGATCTCACCATCAGATGACATTTCATTTGCTGAAGATTTAAATAAAGATGGGCTAACAGACTTCATTTTGACAGACTTTCACGCAAGCCACATTTTCATGCAAAACCCAAAAGGCGGCTTTACCAAGTTCGAACTCGAAATGAAGCCCGACACTTCTCTTTGGCGCCAATCACGAACATTTTCTCAGCAAACGTATAAGCTTTTTGACGCGAATAACGATAACCTGATTGATATTGCCTATCAAAAGGAAGACGAATTATTTGTGCATTTACAACGGGAAAAGAACGGATTTGATCCAAAACCTACCGCCATTCAACTAAACGCCAATATCATCTCTCGACAAATGGTTGATGCAAAAGAAAGAGAAACTGAAGGAAAAGTAAAACTCGATTATGCGTCCTTTGTCGATTTGGTTGACATTAACAATGATGGTCACATTGATTTGGTGACACAACGCAGAAAAAGCGACGGCATATTCAACCGTCAAGGAACTTTAGAGATTCGCTATGGCCACATTAAAAATGCCTTAATTGCTTTCCCTGCATCACCTAACACACAGCTACCATATGAAGGCCAACTAATGTCATTTGGTCAAAACGTTAATACCTACAAGTTTGCTGACTTAAATGGCGACGGCTTAAAAGACCTTTACTTTCCGCGCAAGGATTTCGGCTTCTCGGATATAATCGCAGGCTTAATTTCACAATCTACCGATGTTAACGTGGAGTTTTTCTTAATGACTGAACAACAGAACTTTGTTGAAGAACCTAATCAAGACAAAGAAATCGAACTTGCCTTTGATTTAGACAGCGAATCGGCAGAAATTCCATTGTTTGCACTTGAAGACTTCGATGGCGACGGCATTAAAGATCTGCTAATGCAAATCAGCGATGACAAAGCACGACTTTATGTGGGTGATCAAAAAGGCCCGTTTAGTCGTAAGGGCCAACGATACGAAATGCCACTCCCAAGAAATGGCAACCTAGTGCAAATCAAAGACATCAACAAAGATGGCAAAGCTGATATTCTCTTTAGGTACGACCGAACAGACAGCGAAGTAAAAGCGAAGACGTTAGAATTATGGCTGTCAAATAGCACCGAACTGTTGGTGAAGAATCACTAGCGCCTTTCCTTAAACAATATTTAATAGCGAGGTCACCATGCCCTCGCTACTTTTCAATTGGAAAATCGACTAATTTCACGCAAGCGGTACAGCCAAACCGTATTCCCTTCTTACTTCATCAATCAACCTAAATCGAGAACTTCTGGCTCTTTCATGAGGTGCAAATTCTGCGCTAGCGCTATCTAACAAGTTAACCGCCTTTTCTAATCGCTCAAAAACTTGTTGATCTTTTTCTTGGTAATCCAATAGCTCACTAATTTCAGCGATTGCCAATTCCTTGGCCGCGATGTCTTCAGGCAACCCAGATTTAGTACATAAACCATAAATACCGTTTAAGAAATGCCCCCACTCATTCTTAACATGAGCGTCTATGCATTCATTCAGTTCTGCTTTTTCTGTACTATGGCCTGCGGTTGATAGCCTATCAAGTGTTGCTAAATATCGTTGATAAAAATTGGCATAGCAAGCTGTTTCATTTGGATTTGATTGCACAATGGCTAGCCAAGATGTGTAGCCTTTCGCATAAAACTCCTGACTTTCTTGTGCTTGATGAACACCAAAAAAGGAGTCACATTCAACATTCATTGATATTTTATAAGACGCTTTAGGTGCTAGTCCCTGTGCTTGCCATTGCTCCAGCTCTGATGCTGAAATTTTTGTGTTAGCCAACAAAGCTTCTTTCGTATAAAAATTATGCGTTAAGTATTTCCATAAATGCATTGCTAATCACTCCCGATACCAAATGATAGAAGCAAGATGAAGCCAGCATACTAACAGCAAAAATTCAGTTATTCGATACTATCCTAAGAAGAAACGTATGAAATATTTAGGAAAAAATCCGCTCTGCCCAACGTGCTAGTCCAACCGTTACACTGCCAAAATGATCCCCTACAACCAGTGGAATATTCGGTAGTTTTTCTTGCAAAAATTGATTAATCACCGGCGATTTTGCCGTGCCCCCAGTCACAAACACAGCATCTGGTGCAATGCCTGCGTCTTTAATTGCATCA
Source organism: Thalassotalea fusca (assembly GCF_053485835.1). NCBI lineage: Bacteria > Pseudomonadati > Pseudomonadota > Gammaproteobacteria > Alteromonadales > Colwelliaceae > Thalassotalea > Thalassotalea fusca. The sequence goes on along the minus strand of NZ_JBQRUN010000007.1, from coordinate 25,893 downwards.
TCAATTAATTGACCAATTTGATTAAGCTGACGCGCATTGGCTTGCAGCATCAATGCACGTGAAACTTCAACTTTCAGGTTTTCATCCAAGTCTTGCAACTGAATATTTTGTGACGCTTGCTTGGTTAGTCCAATTTTTGCCTGCTCTGCTCCATTTACTAATCGATAACTTAATTTGCGATCATGCGCTTTTAATAAACGAGCCAACTTATCTGGCTCCTCGGCATCCCGTATAAGTTCTTGCAATAAACGTCGATTACTCGCACTGTAGAATTCTGTCTGTTCATTGATATTGTTGATCGCGACCGCCTGATTAAAGCAATTAGCTGGCATCGGCTTCCCAGATTTTTGCAATGAATCCAGTCCCAAACTTGGCATAATACCTCTGAGAGCCAGCTGAATATCAAAATCGTTACCGCCAATACGAACGCCACTATGAGAGAGCAGATGTGATTCACGCGATGTTTGTTGCATGTATTGTGGTGACATTAATATCATCGAGCAATCAGTAGTTCCGCCGCCTATGTCAACAACCAGCACCCGAGTTTCTTGTGTTAGTTTGGCCTCATACTCAAGCCCCGCTGCCACAGGTTCATATTGAAAAGCAACCTCACTAAAACCAACACGCTTTGCTGCATTGGTTAGAATATCAATGGCTTGACGGTTACTTTCTTCACCTCGTAGCCCCTGAAAATTTACCGGTCTTCCAATAACTGCCTTGCTAATATCCTGTTCAAGCGTACGCTCCGCAAGCGATTTAATATTTGCCATCATCGCTGCGACAATATCTTCAAACAGGTTTATTTGCATAGCTGCCAAGCCACTGGCACCCAAAAACGATTTTGGCGACTTGATGTAATACCCTTCATCGGGTTCGTCCAAATACTTGGCTAATGCAGATTGACCAAAAGCAAGATCTGTCTCAATGCCATCAGCTATTAGTTCTCTTAATGCTGACTGGCTTTTCTGCAACGGCAATGCGCGCTCACGCTTAAACTTTATTTGCTCGTTAGGCGCTATTTGTTGGTAGAGCCAATGAACAATGACATCTCTACTGGGCGCGTATAACGTTGAAGGAATATATTTACCATGTTCTCCCAACGACACCACCTGTGGCTGTCCTTGATGCATGATACCAACCGCGCAATTTGATGTACCATAGTCAAATCCAATGAACATGAAAATTATCCTCAGCGAAAAATGGTCGCGTAGGATACTGATTTACCCTCCATCAAGCAAGGCACTTCTATAGTTAAAGGCCATTTCTGTGTATGTACCTGTTAGCACGCACTATATAAATACAATTACAAATTACGTATACAATTTGAATTTTTCTTCGCCTATTGCTCAACAAACAATAAATTTTTTTGTTGTTTTTTTTACAGACAACCCAACTCTACAACCTATTGAAAAAACAAAGATAAAACTCAAAAACTTAGCATTTAATCACTCACCTTCTTGTTTAAAACTCATCTTACATTCGTTACCATCTTGTAAATTATATTTTATACAATATACTTTGCAGTGCATTTTTCATGCAACTAATCACAATAAATCGACCATTTGAGTTGAATAAAAACAGAACAGCAATTTGAGGAAACTGTCGTGAACAACAAATTAAGCCTACTAAGCACGAGCCTTTTGCTTAGTACATTTATGGCGAATCCAGTACAGGGAGCGCAGCAACAGTCGGGCAGCATGAGTAATCCAACACTACTCTCAAGCAACGCTCACCATGCTCAATACCAGAAAAGAACGGATAAACGAGGGTTCAATCCACCAAGAGAAATATCTCCTTTCCAGTACCAGCAATTACTTGAAAGCAATCAGCCCGTTAATGATTATTACCAGTTATCGAAGCAGGCAAATAAAAAAATGCGTGCTAGCGTACAAAGTGTGAATAGCAGTTGCACTTCGCCTGCTGAGCTACAAGGGCTATCAGGAGAAGATTTAGTTAATGCAGTTAAATCAGGTGTTCTCAATACGTGCCTTTACGGCTTGTTTGATAATTCACTGGTTGGCACCGACGTATTTTCTGATGCGAGTATTACCACAATCGCCAACGCGATTAACGCTCATTTGGCCACATATGATGCGACAAATGTAACCAGCGCGGCAGAACTTGAAAAACTCGTTATCTACCTTCGCGCTATGCACTGGGCAGAAAGTGCAAACAATCGTGTATTCCCTGCCGATTACAATGCAGCCGTTTCACAAGCGCTTTCAACATATATTAATGGCGATAATTTCACGCAATTTAATGGCGATGCAACCCGAGATTTCATGATCCGATACGAAATGCTCGTGTTGTTAAATAGTTCAGGAAACAACCGCATTCCTTTCTTAGAAAGAATAACTGAAGCGTTATTGGGCTACGCAATCACCATAAGCCGAGACAACAACTGGGGTGTGTACTATGAAGAAAATAGTATGACACAATTGCTAGTGCATTTGTTTAATGCCTCAGATTACCAAACGGATGAACTTGAAGCTGCGGCCCTTGGTAATCCAAGTATTATTAATAACCTCAAACAATTTGTTGACGTGCAAGGTAAATGGCTAGTTGGTCACACCCGTGAGTACCAATGGTCAGACGCTGTAAACGAACTCGCTCGTTTCTTAAGGTTTGGCGGAGCACTAGCCGAAGCAGTACGCCCAAGTATTCAAGCATTATTGCAGGAATATAGTTACGAAGGCGCAGGCAGCAAAGGCTGGTTAAATGCTCAATCAATGGTTAAATACTACGACGCTGGCAACTGCGATATGTACGGAGACGCATGTAGTTTTGATCTAGAAGATTATGTTCTTTCCGGTCGTCATACATGTGGTTCAACGCTCAAGATTCGCTTCCAAGAGCCTATTATCGAGGAAAATCTTGCTCAAATTTGTACTAATTTGGCCAAACAAGAACAGAAGTTTCATAACCTGTTTAAAACCAACGCCACAACGCCTGTAGCTGATGACCAAAATACAGATCTCGAAGTAGTGATTTTTAGTTCGTATACCGACTACGACAACTACGCAGGTGGCTTCTTCGGAATTGGTACAGATAATGGCGGTATGTATTTAGAAGGTGACCCTTGGGTTGACGGCAATCAGGCACGCTTCATCGCGCATCAGGCAACGTGGTTGCCTGAGTTTGCTGTTTGGAACCTAGAACATGAATATGTGCATTATCTGGATGGCCGATTCAATAAATGGGGTAGCTTTGGTGACCAACCTGCCAACTCAGTTTGGTGGGGCGAAGGTTTAGCGGAGTATCTATCACAGCCTAACAACAACGCTAATGCGCTCGCTGTTGCGCCGAATGGCACATACACATTGAGTGAGCTGTTCCAAACAACGTATGAGAACAGCAATACCGAGCGCACCTATCATTGGGGTTATCTTGCGACACGATACATGATCGAAGAGCAAAATACTGAAATTGAAAATAGCCTATTGCCGTCTATGCGTGCACCAAAACGTGTAATTTCCACGGCACCGTGTGAATTCGACTGGGGCTGGAAATTGAAAACCGAGGCCATAGAGAATGGCTGGGCATGGGCATACGATGACAGTGAGTGGTCAAGCGGCGCTTGGGTTTGGACCTGTGGACAAGCACAAGGAGACGTTCCAGAGCTGCCACCATATACCCCGTACCAAGACATTTTGTCTACATGGGGAACCTCGTTTGATGAAGACTTTTCAACTTGGTTGCTTTGCCTAGTTGAAGGTGAAGGCGAATGTCGCAGAGTAGATACCAACCCAGCAGACCTTGACGGCAATGATGCGATTGATATTCGCGACATCAAACTGTTCAGAGATTTGCTTCGTGGCAATGACGAATTATCGCTAGCCTTGGATTTCAACAAAGACGGAACGGTAGACCGTAAAGATGTTCGTCCAATGATGGCACTTTGCGACCTGCCACGCTGCGCAATTGCAGACTAAATATTAATAGCAACACGAATTACGGGGTCTACTCGGGCCCCAAAAAACTTAGGAACAAACTACAATGAAAAATTTACTTTTGGCCATGTCTCTACTACTAAGTGTTAGTAGCAATGCCACCATTATTGAACTGTCTTTTGACCAAGATGTGTATGAACAAAGTGACGTAATCACTGGGCAACTAATCGCCAGTGACTTAGATTACACATTAGGTGGCTTTGCCAGTACCATTGCCTTTGACGATAGCCAATTGGCACTTACTGGCTGGTCGTTCGGTGATGGCTTTGACGATGGCTTTGGTAGTTATTCGTACGGCGACGACAGCCTTGCAGGTTCTCTATTTCTAGAGGATTATGCAGATCTTTTTGCAGACGAGTTGGCAATAGCAGCCAATCAAGGCACTAGCTTTGTCCTCGCGAGCTTTACCTTTACAGCACTTACTTCAGGTTTTAATACGGTGTCATTACTCGGTGGCTCAGAAGTATTAAGCTTTGACAATTCAATGTTAGATACATTGGCGGGTCATTCAGCTTCTTTTGAAGTGACATCAGTGCCAGTTCCTGTAACTAGCGTGCTATTTGCTTCATGTTTATTATTGCTTAGAAGAAAGCTGTTTTAAGCTGTTAGCTCGCCAATTTTGTATCAAGAAGCACGTGCCAGTTAATCCCCTATTGGTACGTGCTCTTTTAGTCTTATTTATCACCCATCGTACTTATTCTTTGCATTTGCTCCAAATCTTACGCCACCTTAAGTCATTGAACTATTGAAAATATATGTCTATAGTGCTTCATCGGAGGAAATATGAATACTTTAAAAACGATTACCCTGGTGGCATGTGCTGTTCTATCGCCACTTGGCTTAGCAGCAGGCGACAAACCAAGCACCTCACAACAACAATTTGTATCTGAAGCGCCATTAGTATCTATTGATAGTCATGATCAATTTTTTGAACGTATTAGGCAATATTGCGGTCAGGCGTTTGAGGGTAAAGTCACCGTTGACAATGCACAAAGTGATAGCTTTTCGTCTAAAAAGCTAGTCATGCACGTAAGACGCTGTTCAAATTCGCAACTTCAAATTCCGTTTCATGTCGGCGATGATGCCTCGCGCACGTGGATCATCACAAAAACAGGTTCAGGTTTGTCACTAAAACACGATCATCGAAAAAGTGACGGCACGCACGATGAGTCGACCATGTATGGCGGACACACCATAGATGCAGGCTGGCCAGAAGTGCAATCGTTCCCCGCTGATCAGTACTCGAAAGAGTTGTTCGTTCGATTGGGCATTCCACAATCAAACGCTAACAATTGGCAAATGTTTATTTATCCCAGCAAGTTTACATATCGCTTAACAAGGCCAGGACGAGAGTTTCGTGTAGATTTTGATTTAACCAAGCCAATTACGCCACCAACTGCTCCATGGGGATATCAAGACTAGTACAGAATGAGGTTCAACGCTGAATAAATTGATATTTGTTGATTAGTTGTAGATAGAGATCAGATTGAATAAACAACTGATAATGCCGATTAAATACTTCACAAAGCTGTTCAGAAGTACACCCTAAGTGATAATTGGTTGCAGGAAAGTAATAATTAACATGAATACTATCCATGAACGACTTTCCTGCAATGTTTCGGCTTAAGTAGTTGAAAATATTAATGTCCATTACTACCATGTCAGTGCGTTTATTCATTAATAATTCTACCTGCCGGCTTTGCAATGGTACTTCAAGGTAACTGGTGTTTTCTGCCACCGCAGCTGCATATTCAGCACCTAATACTTTGGTAGCGTTTTGAAATGCTACCACCGACTTGTCTGAAACATCTTCTAGTTTACTTACATCAATATTCATCGATTTTAGGGAAATAACCGCATTTTGATATTGAATGTATGGAGCACTAAGCACCATGCCTTGTGGTTTTTGTCTTGGGTTTATCGTTAAAGCAATATCAGCAGCCCCTTTTTCCAGCAGTGTAGCCAAACGCCCATGAGGGACATAATTAAAGTGAATATTGATATTGGCTAATCTAAAAACTTCCCGGATCAATTCCAGTTCGAAGCCGCTACTAGTCGCTTCTATGACATACGGAGGTTTTGTCCATCCCACAATGGCTTGAACGGTATGCGCTACAACATTTGTAGAAATTAACCAACAGCATATAATTGCACAGACAATACGTTTAATAGGCATAGCAAACTTTTTACTGAACAAACCTTTTTCCTTTATAACACTTTCTATACTAATGTGACGCATAAAACGAACCACTCAATCAATATTTTGTTTGAGCGTCATGGTTATTTTCACCCCTTTTTCTGGCTCACTGACCAAGGTGATCATTCCTTCTAGCTCTCCTTCTATGAGCTCTTTGCAAATTGCCAACCCTAATCCTGATCCGCCCTTACCAACTTTTGTAGAATAATACTTATCAAACGCTTGTTGCACTTGCCCCTGATGCATACCAACACCATCGTCCTGATAGGTAAGCACGACGAACTCTTTATCTACGCTAGCGCTAATGTTTATATGGCCCGCTTTCTCCCCTTTAAAACCATGCAATAACGAGTTATTCACTAAATTTGTAATCACTTGTGCCAATGCCCCCGGATAGCTATTTAACGTAATAGTATCATCAATATTTAGGCTCACTTCATGAGGACATTTCTTTAGTTTTGGCTTAAGCGTTAATATGATATCTTCAATATATTGGTGTAATCGAAACTCCATTTTCTTGTTACTACATTGGTTGACCGCTACCTTTTTAAAACTATTCATCAATTCATTCGCGCGAATGGTATTCGAATTACACAAGATTAAGGACTCTTTCATTTGCTCAAGATAGGCGCTAAGCAATTGTTTAGAAAGTTTGTTATCTTCTATTAATGATATTAATGAATCGGTTTCTTCTTGCATATAATCTACCGATAATCTCAAATTGCTCAACGGCGATGCTACTTCATGAGCAATGCCGCCAACCATACTGCCTAATTCCGCCATTTTACTGATTTTATTTAGCAACTGGCGTTCAAGTTTAGCTTGTTTTACTAGAGATAATTGATAGTTAACCCGTGCTTGAACTATGTCCTGATTGACAGGTTTCGTGATGTAATCGACCGCTCCAACTGAAAATCCTAGCCGTAAGTCTTCCGGTGCCACTTTTGCGGTGACAAAAATTACGGGGATATCTTTGGTTGAATCCGATGCCTTTAACGCTTTACACGTTTGATAACCGTCCAGTCCTGGCATCATTATATCGAGCAAGATGAGATCAGGGTTGACCTTAGGTACAATCTCAAGTGCCTTTTCACCACTTGTCACCGCGGAAATGAGATATTCATCTCTTTTGAGGTATTGCCTTAGGACATCGATATTGGTGGGATTATCATCGACGATAAGTATCGAAAACTCAACAGATTCATCTATCATCATCTGTTCCTTGTAAAAACACTTTTAAGCCATCGAAGTCATAGTCAGTCACAAACTGACGTAACTTATCAAAATAAGCACTGTATTCAGGATGTTCATGTGCCATTGCTGAGATAAGTTGCTCTACTTCATTTATTCGATATAGTTCACATTGTTCAATGATTTCTTCAATTTGTTTTTCGCTCAATTCAAACGAGCCATTATCAACTGACTCTCCATCTGCACGTAAACTTGGGTATTTATCTTGTTGATATTCAAACTCAACACCCAGTAATTTTTTAAGTAAGTGATAAATATCATCGAAGCGAAATGGTTTAGAAATGTAGCTCGCAAAGCCTTTGTTTAAAAAGTAACTCTGTTCGACTTCTAAACTAGAAGCACTTATCGCAACAATAGGTATTTGCGCATGATGTAGCTTAGATTCTTGTAGTAATGTTTCTCCGTCCATCCTCGGCATCATTAAATCAGTAAAAACTAAATCAAACTTAGTTTGGTTCATTAATTCAATGGCTTCTTTACCATCAGCAGCGGTTTGCACAGTAAAGCCAACATCCGTTAACATACGCGCCAGAATATCACGGTTAACTTCAATATCATCTACCACTAAGATATCTTTACTTTGTCCACTTTTAAGGCATTTCACATAGAAGTTTTCTTTGTGCTCTTTCGCAGAGATAACAATTGGTAGTGTTAAGTCAAAAATAAAGATGCTGCCCTTTTCCACGTCCGATTGAAGATGTAGCTCACTCGACATTAACGTAAGGTACTTTTTAACGATTGCCAGCCCTAATCCTGCGCCTCCAGCATCTGCATTGATACTGCCTTGATTGAACGCATCAAAAATAGTTTGTTGATATTCCTTGGCAATTCCTATGCCGCTGTCTTTTACTTCAAAGCGAAACAGATTATTGGCTTTGCAGGTCACACTAAAACTTACGAACCCCTTGTTAGTATACTTTATGGCATTAGCAACAAGGTTGATTAGTATTTGGCGTATTTTCCCCTGATCGCCCTTAACAATAATATGATCGGCAGCAAAATCATGAACAATTTTCCAGCTCAAGTTCTTTTGTTGCGCTTTAAGTTTAAACATATCACTTAACGTGTTGCACAGTTCCACTAAATCAAACTCATCCTCTACCAACGGTGTCGCACCTGCTTCAATTTTTGACAAATCCAACACATCGTCAATTAGCCCTAACAAGTGTTCACCCGACTTGTTAATAATAGATAAAGAGTGCAATTGATCTTTGTTAAGATGTTCATCGCGCTGCAATACTTGGGTATACCCTAAAATCGCATTCATTGGCGTTCGAATTTCATGGGAAATATTGGCTAAGAAGATAGATTTTGCTTTGTTAGCTGCCACAGCTTCAGCTTTGGCCAATTCTGCCTGAACTTTTGCTTGATCCGCATTATCTTTAGCAATTCTTAATTCCACTTCCGCCTGTTTTCGTTCCGTGATTTCTTCAGCCAAGTACCCATTTAATTGATTGAGCTTCATGTTATTCAAGGTGAGTCGTTTGATAAAAAATGTAAAGCCGGCTAATCCTAATATCAGCAATACAGTGATCATTACGACCATCTCTAAAAAGACCCGATTGGCATGCGTAATACCTGAAGACAACGGCTCAACGACTTCTAATACACCGCGAACATCACCGACTTTCCAGCCTACTTTTGGCGTTTGAGGATGGCTATTATGACAACCGACACAATCTGGGCGCATGACATCAGCAATGGCATAGCGAACGCTTAAAATACCATCAACCAATTCAATTCGAGTGAATGGCTTGTCAGGGTTTTGAATCAGAAATTGCCATGCATCTTGACGAAAATCATCTCGCAGCCCCCCTGTTTTTTCTCGCCAGGGAAAGGGATAAGCACTATACAATTCAGCACTTACATCGAGCCCTTCTACCCCCATACGTTCGCCAAACAACATGCTCAGTGTGGCGGGTAGTGGGATAGCATTTTCTTTCTCATGATAATCATGGGTTATTTCAATACCCATTTTAGCAATAGTATCAACGACTTCAGAGGTATATAGGGTTCTGAACTGGTTAAGCATTTGCGCATATTGTCGCGTACTTTGTGTGGTTGTTTCTTCAATGAGTTGAACGTTAAGGTTTTTGATATGAATGAAAACAAGTAAAGATCCGAAAAAGAACAATGTTGCCAAAGTTTTTATCGGATGCCGATGCCAAAATATCGAAAATTTTGACTGATTACTTTTGTTTTCTGACATACACGCTAGACTCCCCCACCTTAAGTTAAAAGAATAGCTTATAAATCAAAAAAATAAACTCTTAAAAGCCAGTAAATCTACTAACAAAAAATTGGTTGAAACAGCACTATCGTGCCAATTCCAACCAATTTGGGAGAAATGTATCAGTGCTGTTATTGGCAATACTGAAAATGCCAGTTCGCGGATTCGCTATTTTCACTTACCTTGTCCGTATATGGTTGATATACGATATTCGCAATACTGGCTTCCAACGCGCCATCGGTAAGCATTGAGAATGGCACTGTCGTATCAGCAAATGCCATCCCCTCTTGAACGAAACAATCAAGTTTAACCGAAACTGTTTGCCATTCGCCTATAGGTAGATTTTTAAGTAAGCGGGTTATCTCGTAATCTGAGCGACAATCGCCCTCTCCTTCACAAACCAGTGAAATACTTACTTTTTGCGTCGGCTTTTTCGTTACTCTTATGTCAAAATTTAATGACGCATCAGCAGCTAAGCTACCACGTAAATCTTCACGAAACGCCCCTTTGCTTAACAAGCGAACGCCTGAGTTTTGTGTACCTGCAAAAGATATTTTAAACGCATCTTCCTGTACAACTTTGTCGACCGTACGATAAGTTAACCCTGACAAAGTATGAGCATTTGCATTGACTTGCAACGACTCATCGCCTGAAAATAACCATAATTGCCATGGTTCATGCACTGCGCCAGTAAACAAGTGACGAATCTGTGATTTATCATCCGCAACGGGTTGCGATTCATCTAAGTTGTCCGCCAGTACATTTTCATCCTGATATGTTAAGCCAAAACCAAATGATAATAATGGGTCGTAATTCGAATCACCTATGTTGAGCTGAGATTGTGTTGCCAATTTAGGCCATGAATAAGATAACTTACCTTTAAAGTCATGCTGAACTTTGTCATTCTTATCTCGTAAAATCACATCAGCAATACCGCCGCCTTCGGTGCCCGGCAACCAAACAGCGACAAAAGCATCTGATTGATTTAGCTCAGCATTTACCCACATAGGACGACCACTGACAAACAGAGACACAACAGGAATGCCGGCAGATTTTAAGCGCTTAAGCAACGCCAAAGATTGCTTGTCGCCGCGTTCAAAATCAAGATTCTCACGGTCGCCATGCCCTTCCGCATAAGGATTTTCACCGAACACTACAATAGCGACATCAGGTTTGACTTTATAATCACCTGTTACACTGAGGATGACTTTGCCGCCCGCCTGCTCAACTTGACTTGCAATACCTTGATAAATCGAGGTTGCGCCCGGGAAGTCTTCATTCACATTACCTGTTCCTTGCCAAGTTATTGACCAACCACCCGCTTGCTTACCAATATTATTCGCGCCGTCACCTGCAACCAAAATGGTTTGCTTAGGCGAAAGTGGCAATATGTTCGCCTTGTTCTTAAGTAGTACTAACGACTCTCTAACTGCTCGTCTCGCCACTTCACGATGCTGCTCTTGTCCAATTAGCGCAGTTTTCCCCGACAACTTGCGCTTGGCAGGACTAGGTTTATCAAATAGCCCTGCTCTAAATTTCACGCGCAATATTCGCGAGACCGCGTCATCTATACGAGACAGTGGTATTTCACCACGCTCCACTTGTGCAATGGTATTTTCGTACAAAGGCTTCCACGCATCGGTTGGTACCATATACATATCCAATCCCGCATTTACCGCTTGCGGACAATTGTCGTTTGAACAACCAGCTACTTGACCATGTCCATTCCAGTCGCCAACCACAAAGCCATCAAATCCCATTTGATTTTTTAGCACTTCAGTTAACAAATAATGACTACCATGTGCTTTTTTGCCATGCCAGCTATTGAACGAAGCCATAACCGATTGAGCACCTGCAGACAAGCCTCCTACATAGCCTTGGCCATGGATACGAAACAAGTCACGTTCTGTGGAAATATTATTGCCTTGATCGTCACCATCAATGGTGCCGCCATCACCAATGAAGTGCTTAACGGTACTGATTACACGTTGTTCGCCCAAAAATTCATTATCAGGTGTACCTTGCAACCCTTTTACAATTGCGGCAGCGTAGCTTTTAACTATCTCTGGATCTTCTGAATAACCTTCGTAGGTTCTCCCCCAACGATCATCTCTCACTGTCGCTACGGTTGGTGCAAAAACCCAATCGATGCCAGTTACCAACACTTCTTTAGCCGTCACTTCGGCAATTTCTTCAATTAACTTAGGATTATTAGCCGCCCCTAAGCCAATGTTATGAGGGAATAGCGTCGCGCCTATGACATTATTATGACCATGTACGGCGTCTGTTCCCCACATGGTTGGAATGGCAATACCGTCTAAGCTATCATCAATTGATGCTTGATACATCGCTTCGGCAAGTGCAATCCAATCTTGCGGTGTCGCGTGTTTGTCATTATTTGGAAAGGCGCCGCCACCATTTAAATAGGAGCCAAAGCCATACTGACGCATATCTTCTACAGAAATATCGCGTATTTCAGGTTGAATCATTTGTGCAACTTTCTGTGCCAATGTCATTTTAGCCAATAGGTCATTTACTTTTACTTCAATCTCGGCGTTTTTTGCCACATTTGATTCAATGTGCGGCCAAATAAACTTGTCATTGGTAATTTGCGCGTTAGTAATCGCTTTATCTTCGTTACCCGAGCAAGCGCTAAGCACAGCTAATGAGCATGCCAGCAGCGTCATGTTTTGTATTGGTTTCATGTTATTTGCCTCTAACCTGAACTTTTGAGCCACTTAGGCCATAAAAAGCGATGTAAAAATAGCACAATGCCGGAAGGATAAACGCAAGCTGCACTCCCACCTGATCGGCCAGTATCCCTTGTGCTAGTGGCACAAACGCACCACCAACGATTGCTAAACATAAGATACCGGCACCGTTACTGGTTGCTTCACCAAGTTCATTAATCGCCAAACTAAAAATGGTTGGAAACATGATCGAATTAAACAAGCCAACCGCGAGAATTGCCCACATCGCAAGCCAACCAGAACTAGTCACCGCCAGAATAATGAGCAAAATTGCAACAATCGCATTGAAGGCAAGAACTCGACCAGCAGGGATATAACGCATTACAACTGCGCCAATAAAGCGCCCTATCATCGCACCGCCCCAGTAGTATCCAACCAACTGCGACGCCTGCGCTTCTTGCATGCCAGCAATCGCAGGTAAACCAATAAAACTCACTAAGAAGCTGCCAATCGCCACTTCAGCCCCCACATACAAAAAAATACCAATCGCGCCCAAACGCAAATGTTTGGTTTGCCACGCCGTTTTGATTGCTTGTAATGAAGTGCTACCGTTGCGATTCGTTGTATGACCCAGCTCAGGTAAGCGTAATTTGGCAAATACCACCGCAAGTAGAATCAGTAAGGATGCTAAAATCAGGTACGGTAGCTTTACCGCGTCAGCCCCCGCAGACGCTTGTTCAGCATGATGACCAAATATCAGCCATGCTCCAAAAAATGGCGCAATAGTTGTCCCTAAGGAGTTAAAGGCTTGTGTCATCGTAAGGCGTGAAGACGCAGTTTTGCTTGGCCCAAGCACGCTTACATAAGGATTCGCCGCTACCTGTAGTAAGGTAATTCCAGATGCAAGAACAAATAAAGCCAATAAGAACAAGGCATAGACTTTAATCTGCGCCGCAGGGTAAAACATCAAACAGCCTACGCTTGCGATACTCAACCCAACAACAATGCCACGTTTGTAGCCAATTTTGCCCACAAGCCCACCTGCCGGCAGAGAAACAATAAAATAAGCGCTAAAAAAGCAAAACTGCACAAGCATTGCTTGCGTATAGCTTAAATCAAACGCTCCTTTCAAATAAGGAATGAGAATGTCATTAAGACACGTGATAAATCCCCACATGAAGAACAATGAAGTAAGCGAAATCAAGGCAAACTTTTGGCTCTTTTCTTGATTCGCATTATTCGAATTATCTTGTGGCTCAATAGAAACTGAAGATGTCGCCATAAACAAGATCCTTTAAATTGAAGTTGAGACTAGCCACACTAGCTAACTGCGCCAGTGAGTAGAGTCTTATAAAACAGAAAGAAAACGTACTTCACCGTAATGAAGTACGTTAAGACTATTTAAAAGTGATAACGCGCACCTACGATGTAACGCGGGCCGTATTCTCTGGCAAACAAAAATTGTTCTTCATAACGTCCAAAGCCCTGCTCGGTTTCGTTATTGAGATTAATACCTTCAAAAAATACGGTGAAATCGTCGTTTACATCATAATTGACACTGAGATCCCATTGACCGAACGCTTTAGCAAACTGAGGTGGATTATCTGATGAACCCTGTGATTGCCCTACGCCGATCAAGTACTCATCACGCCACGCGTAGGTCACCTTAATTGACCAGCCATAGTTCTCGTAAAACACTTGTAAGTTAGCTGAATCGCTTAAGCCAGTGAGTGGCGTTTGTTGATCTAAGCTGTTCACGTCAAAAGTGACATCGCCATCAACAAATGTGGCATTTGCGCCCACACCAAAACCACTTTCACCAAACAAATGCTGCACTGCCACTTCAAAACCATCTACGGTTTTCGTATCAGGTGCATTGAATGGGCGGCTGATATCCCAAACAATCAACGGATCATCAGCGTTTGGTTCTAAATACCCTTGCGCGTTTAACGCAGAACCATTCGCTTGCATTTCAGCAAAGATAGCATCATTAGTTGCTTGATCACCTCTTGCTTCAATACTCGCTACCGCTTGATTCCAGCGAGGTCCAAGATAAATATCATGGAAGCCATCAATAGTCGTGGATACAATTTGACTACCAATGAAGTTTTCAACATCCTTCCTGAAGTAGCCAACTGCGGCGTAACTACCATCGGCATAGTAATACTCTAAGCTCAAATCTAAATTAGTTGACTCGAACGGCAACAGATTAGTGTTCCCTTCACCACCATTTCGAGAACCAATTTTAGGGCTGCCTGACAAGCTTCTTCCGCCAGCCAAATCACCTAATGGTGCACGAGAAATCGTTTTACCCCATGAAATTCTTCCCACCAAGTCATCAGATAAGTCAACTTTTAGATCCACCATAGGTAAAAAGACATCATGCTCACCGTTAAGTGTGAGGAAGTTATTTTCGCCCGCTAAATATTGCGTGTGCCACTCACTGCCACCTTTCCACCACACTTCGGTAGGTACAGGTTGTAGTACTTTACTGGTAACGTCTGTTTCTTCGTAACGAACACCAATATTTAACTGTACAGGGAAATTAGCTACTTCAAATTCAAACTGTCCCTGTAGGTAAATACTCTTAGTTTCTTCTTGTACAGAGCCTTCGCTAAAGGTGCCCATGTCGTGATATGCAGTCGTTGCGAAGTAATCATTACCACCAAGCACTTCATTGGTTAGGAACGCTTCAGAACGAGCAACAACCTCATCAAAATCAAAGGTATAATAATACCCCGGATTCAATGCGCTACCGCCGCCGGCTAATTCAGCAAGAAAATCACTGGTGTCGTGACGAATAAACATACTATCAGGGAATATTTCTGGCCATGAAGGGTTAAACAAGAATCCGCCGATTAATCCGCTCCATGCTTTTGAACCACCCATTATTTGATCTGTGTAGGCTGCACCAAATTTAATTTGTACTAATGGAATGTCAAAGGCATCATTCTCCCATGTACCGTCAATTTGCAATTGTTCAACAGTCGATTTTCCAGGGGAGTGAATAAACTGACTAAAATGCGAGTCCATTTCGCTTGGTAGTAGTTCGGTCGTGCCATTGTTCCAAAAAATTTGTGCGTGCGGTACTTCTCCGCTGCGATAATCATAAGTTTTAGTAATGAGCTGATCTGAACCAAGGACGAGCGAACCATCGCTACCCATGCCCTTATCTTTACCATTATCAATTTCGCTCGATGAATCGTGATAATCAATCACTAAATTAAACGCATCGGATATCTGCCAATCAATGTTGATACCAACAGATGATTCTTTCACTTCAGTCGTGCTACGCGACGCCGTAAATGAACCGTCGTTACCACTCATGTCTGCAAATACAACCGTTCCGTTTTCATCAATTTCATAGGCATTAATGTTACCACCGTAGTCGTTCCACATACCCCAGCCAATACCATTCCTGCCAGTAATTGAACGTGTTCCGGTATAATCAAGCGACACGATTAAATTATCGTATGGCGCGTACTGCAACATCACGTGACCATTGGTACGTTCACGTTCTAAGTGCTCAATACCGTAGTTCATATCTCTTGGAAAAAAGTGATTACCAATACGATTGCCTTCTTCGTCGACAGGTCTCGGATCTACCACATTTTGTTCCGGCAAATTACTTGGCAACGCCACATTGGCTTGCCATCCCTGAATATTTGCTTGTTGTTTTTGAAAGTCTCGTTCTTGATGGGCGAAAGAAAATGCCACACCAAAGCTATCATCGGCAAAGGTATTTGAATAGAGCGCCGAAAACTCGGGCGTAACATCTTCCCCTAATTCATTAGACGTATCGTGGATCGCTTTGCCTGAAATCGCGAGCTTTTCACCCGGACTAGATAATGGCTTACGGGTGACGATGTTAACCGTTGCACCTAGTCCTCCACTCGGGTTGGCTGCCCTTGCAGTTTTGTAGACTTCAAGTGCAGACACGCCATCAGACGATAAATTCTCAAGGCTATATGAACGTGTATTCCCTGTTCCCGGCATTTGGCGACCATTTAAGGTGATCAAATTAAAACTCGGCCCAAATCCACGGACAGTAATTTGACTACCTTCACCATCGCTTCTACTCACAGCAACACCCGTGATCCGCTGAAGTGACTCCGCCAAGTTGGTGTCAGGAAATTTCCCCATTTCTTCTGCTGAAATAGCATCGACGACGCCCGACATGTCGCGTTTAACGTTCATTGATCGGATCAAACTTCCTTTGATCCCCGTTATTTCAATCACTTCGACGTCATCTTTTTTCTTTTCAACCAGTGTGTTTTCTTGTGCTAACGCTGACTGGAAAGTGCTTGCTGCAATTACAGCAGAAACCGCTAACGCCACAGGCTTTCTTGTAAATTGTAACTTTTTCATGTTTACCCTACTTATTCATTCTATCTTTGCCTAGCGTGGTTATGGATACCACGCGATAGTGGTTAACGAGCTTACGCTGGTATATGTTCAGTAATTGGTTGCTGAAACACTCCCTTTGCTCTCGTTTCCCGAGTAGGGAAAAACCTATTTACCTTACCCTCAAGCAATTGTGGGTGAATACGTGCACTGTTGAATTTAAAAAGTGAAGCACGTGGCTTTGATTGCGGCACACTGCTCGGGTCATAAATCATGACATTGTCTAATCGATAAACCGCTCCTTCACCTGTGCCCCATGCAGGAAAAACCATGATGACGTCTATTTGACTAATATCTAAGCCAGCATCGAATAAGTCTAATAATGAAAACGTGTATGTTTGCCATTCACCAACCACCGGTGCCTGACCTTCCATACTTGCCGATAAATCGAGTTCTACTGCAGATGTACCATCGCCGCCTTCGATTTTGAACTTCCAAACCGAATCTGTATTGTTTGGCGGTGTAGTCACTTTCATTTCAAACTGCACCACGCCACTTTGCAATAGTGAAGACGCATCCAAATAAACATCATCATCAGCTAACAAACCCATTACCGTTGGCGCTGAGCCGATGACAAATTCCGCCGTCATACCATGGTCAGTATCGTCATTTTCAAGCGTGGGGGTTGAGCCTCCACAACAATCCCAAATCGACCAGTTCTCAAACGCCTGATCAGCAAACAATACGTGGCCATTAAAACCTGACGATGCATTAGGATCATAAATTTTTACGTTATCAACACGGTAGACTGCGCCTTCACCAGCGCCCCATGCAGGGAATATCATCACCACATCCATTGCACTAACATCTAAACCTGCATTGGCTAAATCCGCCAATTTGAAAGTATAGGTTTGCCATTGGTCAGCACTTGGTGCAACACCTTCAACGCTAGTAGTTAAGTCAAGCTCGACAGCCGTTGCAGCGCCAACACTCTCCATCTTAAATTTCCAAGCGGCACTTGCATCATTTGGCATTGACGTTACTTTCATTTCAAACTGCACGACACCGTTAGCTAGTATTGCGCTGGCATCAAATGGCGAAGGTTGCGCTGCTGGGTCAGTAATAAATTCTGCGCGAGAGATAAATCCCATAACAGTGGGGTTAGCCCCAATGCTAAATTCAGCAACCGCGCCATGCGCTTCATCGTCCATTTCCACCATTGGTGTTGAACCACCACAACAGTCCCACATAGGCCAGCTAGCGTTTTCGCCGTCAGTAAAAATAGTAAGTTGTGGCGCGCTAATATCGGCAGCGATTTGCAGCTCTGACACGCGATAAACCGCGCCTTCACCCGCTCCCCATGCTGGGAAAATCATCACCACATCAATAGCACTCAGATCTAGCCCCATATCGGCGAGCATTTGTAGTGAAAATGTATACGTTTGCCATTCACCCGCTGACGGCGCAACGCCCTCAACACTTTGGGTTAACGGAAGTTCTACGGCTGTTGTTGCACCTTGGCTTTCTAGCTTAAGATTCCATTGCGCGCCAACATCATTTGGCATTGAGGTAACCTTCATTTTGAAACTCAACATGCCAGTTTCAATAAGTGGACTAGCATCAAACGGTGAGGCTTTACCGGCGGGGTCAGTAATGAATTCATCGCGAGAAATAAAACCATTGACCGTAGGTGAAGCACCCACCGCAAACTCCATGACGTCCCCCTCTGTTTCATCAGTGACCACTTGCGGCGTAGAACCACCACAGCAATCCCAAGCTGGCCAGTTAGGGTTTATTGTGCCGTTAAAAATAGTTAAGTTTTGGGCCACGCCTGAAGATGGCGGTGACGGAATTGGCGCCTCACCTTCGACCAACGCATCATCTAGGCTGTCGTAGCCTCCGCGCACCGTTTCACAACCTTTGCCAGTTTCAGGGTTGGATTGACACTGATATACACGCACGTAGTCAATCTCAAAATGCTGACCATTGGTAAAAGCCGACGCATCAACACCTAGATTATTAACGTTTTCAGGCCAATCTCCACCTACGGCTAAATTAAGCAATAAGTGAAATTCCTGATCATAGGGGGCATTGTCCCAGTGTGTGGTTAACTCGCCTGAGCCTTGGTCAAAATATTCAGCAAACCAGCCACGATGTGCTAAACCAACAGCTTCACCTTTGCTGTTGTAGCGCACAGTTGAGCGACGCTGCGTTTGGTACAAGTAATCATCAACATACCAACGAATTTCCCCCTCTTGCCATTCAATTGCATACGTATGGAATTCATCCGCTGGATTTGCTCCCTCTGGCAAAGTGTAAGACTTACCGCTATGCACATTGTCTGGCCAATCTTTACCGTAGTGCAAGGTTCCGTATACGCGGCTTTCAACATTTCCGTCGTTATCAGTTGTCTTTAAATTAACGGCTTCTAAAACATCAATTTCACCGGATTTTGGCCAACCACCGTAAAATTCATCAGTAGGCAACATCCAAAACGCCGGCCAACTACCTTGACCACTTGGTAATTTCGCGCGAACTTCAAATCGACCATATTTGAAATCGGCTTTATAACGTGTGTTTAGTCTGGCAGATGTATAAGGCAATGCCGCATCATTGGGCGCTGGCAGCGCAACTATATGAAGTGTACCGTCTGCGACATAAGCATTTTCTGCGCTATCGGTGTAACATTGTTTTTCATTATTACCACCACCGCTACAATTAACTTCGTGAGTCCACTTTTGTGCATCAATCGCACCACCGTCAAACTCGTCACTCCATACGAGTTGCCAATCGCTTACGGGTTTCGCAGGATTTATAATTTCTGGATTTGTATTCGTTTCAGCACCACCCCCGCAGCTAATCAACATTAATGTCGATGCGCAAGCAAGCATTTGTGAAACATTTTGTGCAGCTTTAATCATGTTTTATTACCAAGTTTCTAAAACTATGACATGCCGTTGTGATCATGAATTGTCTTTGTAATTGTCACTAGCATGTTTAGATTTCACTGAAATTTGACAGCCACCTCACCATAAAAAAGCAAAGCTTTGACTCTCCCCTGAAATCATACTGGTTGATATGAAAATTCGTTACAATTGAAATACGCCATCCCGTTTAAAGTATGCGGCATCGCTAGATTTTTAGACAATTCCACGACAACACGACACAAAAATACGACAACATGTTATATCGCCTTTGATGAGGCAAGCTTTTGAATTTCATCACTAAAATTACGGCTAACTTTGAGTTGTACGCTGTTACCGAGATCAAGCATGCATTCACTGTTACGCATTGGACGAATACTCTTGATGCAATTAATGTTAACAAGCGTGGATTTATGTATACGTGAAAATACTTTTGGGTCTAGCTGCTCAACGAGCTTTTTCATTGTAACGCGAACGACAAAGGTTTCGTCTGCGGTATGAACACACATGTAGTCGCCTGCCGCATCTATCCAACGAATATCTTTAGTTGGCAAGAAGACTTTTTCATTGTCACTGTTTCTTATCACCAACTCTTTGTCGTATGGCGAAGGAAATGGCTGGTCTGACGCTAACCAATGCTCTAGCACTTCAGTTTCAACACCCGAGGTATCGCTTAGCGCTTTTAGCAATTTAAACTTTTCTCGATTTGCATCAATTGGCGTAACCCGTTGCAAGATGCGTTCAACCGTTTTTTGTAATCGTCCTAAATTGGCAGGTTTTAATACGTAGTCTATGGCGTTTAATTCGAAGGCGTCTAACGCATACTCTCCATAAGCACTGACAAAAACTATCATCGGCATGGTATCTGATTGCAATGCTTGCACGACTTCAATGCCATTAAGCCCCGGTAAACGCAGATCCAGAAACATCACATCTGGGCACAATTGCTGAGTCAAACGAATCGCTTCATCACCATCACTGGCTTGAGCAACCACTGTGATTTCGGGAATTTTTTCAAGCCTTAGTTTTAAGCCTTCCAATGCAAGTGGCTCGTCATCAACAATAATTGCGGTTAATGGTTTTACACTCATACTCTTACTTCCATTCTTACCTCGTAGCCAAATGGCATCGAAATAGACACGGTTGTTCCATGAGGTAAGCTATTGCTAAAATTTAGCTCAAAGTCACCATTAAACATAGCATCTAAGCGCGCACGCGTATTGCTAATACCAATGCCAAAGCCTTCTTCAGCTTTATGGCTAATTTCTTTGCCTTCATCAATGACACTAATGCATAATCGTTCAGCTTCACGATATGCACGAATCATGATTGTTCCCTTCTCCTTACGAAGCTCAACGGCATACTTGATTGCATTTTCAATAAGTGGTTGCAATAACATGCTCGGCACATGGCAATTTAATACTTCAGGTGCAATGTCGAATTCAATATTTAAACGTTCGCCAAAACGTACTTTTTCAATCGATAGATACAGCTCCAATAACTCAAGTTCTTGTTGCACTGTAGAGACACTCTTGTCATTTTTATCGAGCGAGTAACGGAAGAACTCACACAATTTGTCGAGCATATCATTTGCTTTGTCATTTTCGTGCTTGTATATCAGCGTTGATATGGCATTCATGGTGTTAAACATAAAATGTGGGTTTAATTGATAGCGCAGCATTTGCAACTGCGCTTCTTTAGTCGCAGTTTGTGCACGCAGCAGCATTTCATGTTCTTTTTGTAAGCGCGTGTTGTAAAGCATGATGAAGAATATGGACGTCCAAACAAACATTGTTGTAACCGAAAACAATAGCCAACCGCCAAATTCAAGCATATCCCAAGCTTCATTCCAGCGTTGGTGATATATAATCACTTTAAATGAGCTTAACTTGATCACATTAAACACTATGCCTAGCGTTGCCGCAGATAAGAAGCTTAGTGTTAGCGTTTGATTTAACGGCAGGTGAACAATGCGACGAATGAACAACCATTGCAAATAGGAGAGCAAAAACCCGCTAAGGGTTTCCACCAACAAGTTGAGCAGCTGACCTGACATATTGAAATCAGGCTGAGGAATTTGTGGTCTAATGATCGCCAGAAATACCACAAGCGCATAGCCAAACCAGCCAGCAATTTGTAACACCCAAAATTGATTGTTTTGTTTGGAAAACGCGTGCGTCCCGAGTTCAAGCATATCTACGACTCAGTTGGTACCTAAACGATTAACGAGATTTTTTTCGTTGTGCATTAATTCAGTAATGTGCATTAATTCAGTAATGTGCATTAATTCAGAATAGAGATTCTAAATGAGTAAAGATATAACAAATTTAGTACATAAAGGGGAAATTGCGGCAAGGCGTGCAAATACAGCGACAACTTTTGCGAGTGTTTAATAATATTTTCTTGGCTCGGATTAGCTACGTACTAACGCAGGCCAAGTATCTCTTGTCTATTTTTCTATTGACGTTATTAGGTACTTTATCCAGCACTTAATAGCTCAACAGCGAATATCCCTCTTTGTTTGTTGTTATGGCGTAACCAACAATAAAATCATTTACTGCTAATGGTTTAACATCTACCACCTGGGTATTGTTATCAGTAAACACTTTTTTAATTATTTCATAGTTCCGATTACTTGCGATAGTTTGGCACAAAGCCTCACCTAACCCACATTCATCTTTAGCGTACATAGCCAATATTGTTGTTCCAGAGTCATTCCCGGCGACTCGCATTTTATGACCATACAATGTAATTTCTTTATTTGCTCCAGCGTAATTGTCACAATCCCTTGTCAAATCAAGATCTGAACAGCTCAAAGACATTGCGTTTATGGGCTGACTACCTTTAGCATCATTGACGGATACATTCTGAATTGACTTAACATTTACGCACCCAATAAACGTTAAACTACATAAACTTAGTAATACAACGTTTCTAAACATTTTTAGACTCAAGTGTCCCTTTAAATACTGGTATTTCCACTAAAATAAACACCTCAATAATTAGTGTTCGTTCATTATCCTTCGGGGCAGAAACCCCAAAGAAATAATATTGACGTGCATAGTTTAAATGATTAATTCTGAACATTTAACAAGAATGAAGCCCTGATTCATAATTCTTGCTGTAGTGCATACACCATCAGGTACAAATTTGAATGGTTGTAGCTGTAACATATTTATCTATGAGCACCCGAATAAATACTTACATAGTATTTGCCTTGTAGGATTGGTTCATTACTTCTTCAGAAATGTTATTGTTTCTGTGATTGCCAACAATTCGATTAACTTTTAACTGTTTATTTTTAACAAAATCAATAAATTGCTTACTATAGCTAGGGAGAATATTAGCGATGGTATTGTCATTGGCGACTTCTAAGAAATCTGACTGAAAAATAATCCCGCTTTGCGCAAAATAGGCAAAGCTTTGTCGCTTCGATCGTGCGCTCTCTAAAACATAAAAATGCACGTCATCAATCGCTTGTGCATGTGAAATTGCTTCAAATGAAAACTGTTCAATTGCGTTGGCAAAGCGTGGATAGGCTTTTATTGCATTAATGGTATAGGCGTCCGCATGCACTTTTGCTCCTTGTTCAACATAAGGTAAAAGCCCTGCGATATGATCGCTATACGGGTGTGTAACAAATACGCCGCTAATCACTTTGTCAGGAAAGCGTTGTTTTATAATATTTATCGTTTGTTCAGCATACTTACTATTCGTTGGTACGCCAAAAACCATAATATCAATGTCATTAACCTTAAATAAGGTGTTAATTTTGGCTGACTCGTCAGCGACTAAGTACAGATCATGTGCTATTTGAGTTGCAACCAATT
Source organism: Thalassotalea fusca (assembly GCF_053485835.1). Taxonomy (NCBI): domain Bacteria; kingdom Pseudomonadati; phylum Pseudomonadota; class Gammaproteobacteria; order Alteromonadales; family Colwelliaceae; genus Thalassotalea; species Thalassotalea fusca. Next base: position 2,477 of record NZ_JBQRUN010000007.1, on the reverse strand, counting down.
CCAGGTTTTTCGGCGAATACATTTTGTTATATCCACTCGGTAGCGTTAACTTCCCCTCATCAATGTGCTCAATAACTTCAAACTTCTCAATGCGGGTAATAAAGCTAGGGATTGGCTCTTCATTGTAATATTTGATCAACGAGTGGGCGAAATTGTAGCCATTGCTTATTTGATAATCGTCATACAGGTAGATTCTTTTTCTCGCTTTGTTATGGATGGAATCTAAACGCAAGGGATTCACATTAAACACATACTCCATTATCTTATTTTCAGCATAGCGATGGCTTATAGTTGCTTTGCCTGATTTTACATCGCGTTGAAAATCTATTTTTTCATCTATTTCTGCCTCCAGTAATAGCGGCTTAACAGCGAAAAAATCCAGATTCATTAAGGTTAGGTTTTTGTATCGCTCAAAGCTATTCATGTCTTGCTCAACGGCAGCTTTACCCAAAGAGATCCCATTCCGCTCATAACGCAAACTTTCATAACGGTTTTGAAAGTGAATTTCATCGAAATACAGTCCACCAGTATTGTGATGTACAACATTTTGATAGTAGTGCTGCTTTTCCAGATCGATATCTGTCACTTTAAAAGCCTTATAGCGACTAGGTGCTTGGAAATCCCATGACTGATAAGGATCGCTGCGACCTAAATAGCTATGTGTTAACGAAAATGCCTTAATAGATGAAGTGTGCTGATAGTGCTTTTTAAGCTGACTTATGAATGATTTAGCGTCATTAGCATGTCCAAATGCAGTAACGGAAGGATGAACCAAGATAAGTAAAAATACGACAATATAGAGTCTCACATTAAATCCCTTTTTTTAAGATATCAGCTAATGATACTTAACCGCCCATGTGGATACATAGTAGGTTGAGTTACCCTCAAATATATGAGTTACGCTAACTCAGTTGATATTTATGGTAAAGGTTAAATGCGATGAATCGCCATTAAATGTAGACAAGTAATATATGGATTTATAGCCTTGTTTACCGAACGTTGTAGGCTGTAATTAATCGAAACTAAGCAACAATAAAAAGCCAATTATCATCGCAATAATCAGCAAGTATTTTCCGAATGAAGCTGTGTCTTGAAGCGTCTCTTTCTGCTGTGCTTTAAATTGCACCAGTTGATAATCTGTAAGCTCTGAGCAATGAGGGCATTTATCTAAAGATTTATCGTAATATAACTCGCACCTATCACAGCGCTTTTGTTTTCGCTGCTTTAGCCTCCAAGCTAAGTTCATTCCTACCGACATTACCACTCCAATTAAATATACGCTGCAAACAACGGCTTAAAACTGTTGGCTAAAATTAGCGAGGCACTAGCACAAAGCCAACGTAAAATTGTACGGTTCAGTACCTTGTTAGGCAAAGTTCAGTTCCATTATTGTTTCATCAAATTCATCTTGTTCGACAACTTGAAAGCCAAACCGCTCGAAGAACCTTTTCATTACGTCATGCCCATTCACGTAGCAAATTGATACCGCATTAATGCTTGGTAGTTGCTTAATTTCCTCTAATACAAGTTTTATCGCTTCTGAACCAAAACCTTTACCTTGTAAACTAACGTCAATTATCAATTGATCGATGAATATTTCATTCGGTTTTCCATCTTCGAAATTTGGGTAGTACTGTACAAACCCTATTGGCCTATCCCCTAGATAAACGCCACGATTAACGTAATAATCATAAAACTTGGAAGCAGCAATGGCTTCAGATGGCAATGCTACGTATTTTTCTTGTTCCTTCGTAATATCAAGATCGATCATATCGACCCAATTATCTTTGGTTATATCGTGTATTGTTACTTCCAATGAAAATTCCTTAGTAGACGTTTAAAAATGTTAAGGGGCGAAAATACCAAACTTTTTTAACAATATCATTAAGATTGGAATATGCACATACTCAGAAATTATCTCTCGCCCAATCACTTAGCTCTTCTATTGGTTTTGGAAAACCAAGTGAATATACAAATCTATTCTCATCGTCGTTAAAAATATTGTTTCCAACGGCAAGCAAAATAAAACCTTCATTCAACAACGTACTTGCGTCTTTTGAACATTCAGTTTCAACAATTTTGGTGATTTTCCAAAGTTTATTTTGTGACGCAGTTTCTTCCAAATCACTCATATAGAACCTCGTGCATGTAACAACCATTATAAGTGGCTGATAAAGTTTGTAGCAAAGCATTAACGGATGAATATTGGGTGCCTCACAACATCCTTAATCCTAACACTGTCATTTAAGCTTAGTTTGATTGCCTTAATTTTGAAATCGAGAGAATAAATCCAAGTCTTTCTGAGTTAGGTATATCTAGGCATGGTAGCCTCCTCAATGAAGTGAGGAGATGTAGTGGCATAGTTAATTTGGCCACCTGATTAGAGGTGTTAATATACACCTTATGAACTTACAGGTGAAACAATGACTAAAAGAACCAGACGTACATTTAGCGCAGAATTCAAACTAGAAGCTGCC